>JAUTXJ010000005.1 GCA_030838075.1 Acidobacteriaceae bacterium | reverse complement strand
GCAGGGGCGAAATCACTGTAGAAGCGGGCGGGCTTTTGCCGGAGGTAACTGTTATTTTTGTTTGGCAGTTCGCTGTTTAGACTTTTTTCCGCTGAAGGTTGCTCGTGCGGTGGCGATCATTTTGTCCATATCCTCGCCCGCTTTGGAAAACACGGCGTCCACGCCGGCGGCGCGCGCGGCACGATCCACTTCAGGGCCCCCGTGCGCGGTAAGAATGAAAATGGGCGTGGACGGTGAGTTCAATTTCAGAGTTTCAGCCGCTTCCAGCCCGTTCATGATGGGCATGGACAAATCCAGCACGATCAGATCCGGCACCAATTCGTCAGCCTTATCAATGGCGTCCATGCCATTCACAGCCTCGCCCACCACGCTAAATCCCGGCTCGGCTTCAAACAAGGCGCGAACCGCGATGCGCACACTATCAGAGTCATCGACAATCAGGACGGTAGGCATGGGTTTGATTGATACTTCGAGTAGTCAGCCCAGTGAAAACGGTGGCAAAACGTCATCATATACCAGTTAGATGACACCTCATTCCTTTGTGTTGGACGGAGTGTAAGTCAATTATTTGTCAAATAGACATAAGGTATTCCCTGCACCACTTTAGTCTTAGTCGGGTGCTGCGACGTCCAGGCCAAACTCTTTGTGGGTAGCGATCAAGGCCTTCTTGACGGCTTGATCTTCAATCACGAAGGAGATATTGCTTTCCGACGAACCCTGTGCGATGGCGATAAGGTTGATGTTTTCCCGCCCCATGGCGGCGAACGTACGTCCCGCCACGCCCGGCGTTCCGCGCATGTTTTCTCCCACAACCGCCACAATGGCGATGTTATTGACCACCGTGACGTGCTCGACCTTGTGATGCGCGAGGTCCTGCGCGAACTCCTTACGAAGAGCCTCCACGGTGCGCTCTGCATCGCTGGCCGAGACGATAAAGCAAATGTCGTTTTGAGAGGACGACTGGGAAATCAAGAGCACGTTGGCACGCAAGTCCGCGGTGGTTGAAAATGTGCGGCCCACCACATCGGGCAATCCCACAATGCCCGGCCCGCCCACAGCGATTAACGTGACATCGCGAATAGCGGTTAAGGCTTTTACGCCGCCGCCAATGCTGCGGCCTTCCGGGGTAATCTTTGTTCCGGCGCGCTCGGGAGCGAAACTGTTGCGAATCCAGACGGTAATGCCGGCCTGCATCACCGGATTCAGGGTTTTGGGATGTAGCACTTTCGCGCCGAAGTAGGCCAGTTCAGCGGCTTCGCGGTAAGAGATGACCGCAATCGTGCGGGCTTCGGGCACCAGCCTCGGGTCCGCGGTTAGCACGCCATCCACGTCGGTCCAGATCACGACCTCGGTGGCGTCCATGGCCGCTCCCAGAATGGTGGCGGAGTAATCTGATCCGCCGCGGCCCAGGGTGGTTAATCTGCCTTCGGCGGTGGCCCCGATAAAACCAGTGACGACCGGCATGATGCGCTGTGCCAGTAAAGGACGTAATCGGGCTTGAGCTTTTTCGCGCGTCAGTTCCATGTGCGGGTCAGCCCCGCCGTGAAAAGCGTCTGTGACGATTAGTTCCGTCGCGTCCACGGATTCACAGCGCAAACCGAGCGTACTTACCGCGGCGGCTACGATCGGGGCGGACAAGCGCTCGCCCAGACTGGAAATCTCGTCCAGAGTACGGGGCGTCAATTCGCGCAGCAGTGCGGTGCCGTCGCATAGACGCCTGCCTTCAGCCAGTACGGCATCGACTAGGCGCATTACCCGTTGGCGCGCTTCTGGTTCCTGGATCAGCGCTTCTATTGCTGCGGCGTGTTGCCTTCGCAGAACATTGATAAGATTCCCGCCTTCGCTCGAATCCCCAGTGGCAGCTTTTCGCGCGGCCTCGATGAGGCGGTTGGTAACGCCGCTCATAGCCGACACCACCACGACACAGGAGTTATCCCTGGCAGCTTTGGCTACGATTTGCGCGGTGCGCGCAATACACGTGGCGTCACCAACCGATGTGCCGCCAAATTTCATCACCTGTAGCGCTGAACTCATTCCTGCCAGCCTCACCTTTTTCGACTGCGGTTTAACTTGTGATTATGTCTGCGGCTGAGCTGTCTGGATTCCCACTCGCTCGCACTTTATTCGAGTATACGAGAATCGCGTACTGCTCCAACGTTAAGCATTCAGGCGGTTGAGGCACCAGCAACCGGATGCTATCCTGCGTACTTATGGCGGACCCTGCTGTTTCGCCCCCGGAAATTGCGCAAATACAGCCTCTGGACCACTCCCGGCGCCAGTTGGAGGCGCTGCTGGAAGTGAGCGAGGCCATCGCGCAGCAGCGCGATTTGAACGCGCTTTTCCACGAGCTCTCCGAGCGGCTTCACTGGGTGGTGGAGTTCGATTTCCTGACGCTGGTGCTGCACGACCCCGTCCGCAACGTCATGCGCCTGCACATTCTGGAGTCGCGCATTCCCACCGACAAAGTGGCCGGAAAGGAAATGCCCATCGAAGGGCACCCTGCCGGGTGGGTCTGGCAGTCGCAGCAGCCATTCGTAGTGAGCGATGAAGACACACGCTACCCGGTATTCCTGCAGCAATTGCGGGAAGCAGGGGTGCATTCCATCGCGATGGTTCCGTTGACGACCGCCCAGCGGCGATTGGGAGCGATGGGATTCGGGACACTGCTGCCGCAAAAAATTACGGATACAGAATTGGCGTTCATGCAGCGGGTGGCCAGCCAGGTCGCCGTGGCTGTGGACAACGCGCTCAACCTGGAGACTTCGCAAGCGTATCAAGCGCAGCTGGCTGAAGAGCGCGATAGCCTGCGGGTGCTGCTGGAAGTAAACAATGTGCTGGTCAGCACCCGCGAGTTGCCGGAACTTTTTCGCGGCATCGTTTCGACGCTGGAGCGAGTGATTCATCACGACTACACCAGCCTTGCGCTGCTGGATCCGTTCACCGGCTTGCTGAAGATTTATGCTCTCGATTTTCCGGGCCGGCAGGATCTGATCAAGCCGGAAGTGATCATCCTGCGGGATATGTCGCCGTCCGGCGATGCCATTACCACCGGCAAGTCGGTGTGTGTTCGCGGCGCTGAACTGGATCGTTATCCCAGTGAGGTGATGAAAATTCTTCGCGCAGACGGCATACAAACGATCTGCTGCATTCCGCTGGCCACCCAGGGCCGAACATTCGGCACACTGAACGTGGCCAGCCGCCGGCTGGAAGCTTTTCCGGAGCGGGAAATTTCGCTGCTGCAACAAGTGGGAGCGCAAATTGCGATCGCGGTAGAAAATGCGCTGGCGTTCAAGGAAATTGACGCTCTGAAAGATAAGCTGGCCGAGGAAAAGCTCTATCTTGAAGAAGAAATTCGCAGCGAATTTAATTTTGAGGAAATTATCGGCGATGCTCCATCGCTGAAGCGAGCGCTCGCGCAGGTAGAAGTGGTGGCGCCGACCGATACCGCCGCGCTGATTCTGGGCGAAACGGGCACCGGTAAGGAACTGATCGCGCGCGCGATACACAACCTTAGCCCACGTCGCCAACGCACGTTCGTAAAAATTAATTGCGCGGCCATTCCCAGCGGGCTCCTGGAGTCCGAACTTTTTGGTCACGAACGCGGAGCTTTTACCGGGGCGCTGAATCAGAAAATCGGGCGTTTTGAGTTGGCCGACCACGGCACGCTGTTTCTCGACGAAGTGGGCGACCTGCCGATGGACCTTCAACCAAAACTCCTGCGCGTTTTGCAGGAACACGAATTTGAACGGCTGGGGAGCAACCGCACTATAAAAGTGGATGTACGGGTGGTGGCTGCCACGAATCAGGATTTGGCTAAGCAAGTTGCCGACCGCACTTTTCGAAGCGATCTTTATTACCGCTTGAATGTTTTCCCCATCCAGATACCGGCTTTGCGAGAACGGCGCGAAGATGTGCCGCTCCTGGTGCGCTATTTCGTTCAAAAATTCAGCAGCAGATTAAATAAGGTTGTGGAATATGTGCCGGCAGAAGCCATGAATGCGCTGGCAAATTATTCCTGGCCTGGAAATGTTCGCGAGCTTGAGAATTTTGTTGAGCGCGCGGTGCTGCTATCTCCGGGCAAGGAATTGCGCGTCCCGATTTCGGAGCTGTTAAACGACCCGGGGGTGCCGTCGACGGGGCCTTCGTCTCATTACGTAGTTCCTTCTCGAGGGACTGACGGCGGCGATGAATCGTCGGCTTCCGCTTCAATATCCACACTGGAGCAAGCAGAACGGGGCCATATCCTCCGGGCCCTGCAGCAAACTCAATGGCGCATCGGCGGCCCGAAGGGAGCTGCCGCACTCTTGGACATGAAGCGCACTACGCTGCAGGCGCGTATGAGAAAATTGAGCATCCGTCGTCCGGTGTAAAGTTTCCGGCCGAGTACATTCTTTTGGGTACACGACAATAGCGGAAGCGCAGGCTACAATTGTGGGGGTACTGAAAGCTGGCGAGACCACGCTAGGGACCTACTGGAGACCTTGAAATTATGAAGCGCGCATTAGTCACCGGCATTACCGGCCAGGACGGCTCCTACCTCGCCGAGCTGTTGCTTTCAAAAGGGTATGAAGTGCACGGCATCATCCGGCGCTCCAGCACCTTTAATACCCAGCGCATCGATCACATTTATCAAGATCCCAACGACCCGAAAGCGCGCCTGTTTTTGCATCACGGGGATTTGTCGAGCACGGAATGGATTCTGAGCCTGATTTATAGCCTGGCTCCGGATGAGCTTTATCACCTGGCGGCACAGAGTCACGTGCGCGTGAGCTTCGATGTTCCTGAATATACCGGCGATGTCACCGGACTGGGCACCATGCGGCTGCTCGAAGCGGTTCGCCGCAGCGGGTGCAAGACACGTTTCTATCAGGCCTCCAGCTCGGAAATGTTTGGTTCGGCGCCCGCTCCGCAAAATGAGAACACCGTTTTTCAGCCGCGTAGTCCGTACGCAGCGGCGAAGGTTTACGCCTATTGGATGACCAGAATTTATCGCGAAGGCTACGGCTTGCACGCCGCCAATGGCATCCTCTTCAATCATGAGAGTCCCCGGCGAGGCGAAACTTTCGTTACGCGAAAAATTACGCGCGGAGTGGCCAATATTCTGGCCGGCAAAGAAAATACTTTGTATCTCGGGAATCTGGAATCGCGGCGTGATTGGGGTTACGCGCCCGAATATGTGGAAGCGATGTGGCAGGTGGTGCAGCAGGATACGGCAGATGATTTTGTTATCGGCACTGGTGAAGCGCACTCGGTGAAAGAGTTTGTAGAAGAGGCTTTCTCCTACGCGGGGCTGGAATGGCAAAAACACGTGAAGATTTCCGATCGCTACTTTCGGCCGCTGGAAGTCGATGCCCTGATTGCCGATACGACCAAATGCCGCGCTGAACTGGGATGGGAAGCGCATATTAAGTTCCATGATTTGGTGGCCATCATGGTGGATGCCGACGTCGAAGCGCTGGGGTTGAAGTCGCCTGGCCGAGGCAAGGCGATCCTGGAAGAAAAGATCGGGTCCTGGAATCGCTGGCACAATTCCGTGACTCGGGTGGCTCAAGCATTGCAAGGGCAAGCGTCGCACTAGAAATTCCGTTCCCATCATTTTACAAATCACCGGCAATTGAGGGCACATGGGCTTTTGGGAAACTCGTCGCGTGGTAGTTACGGGAGGTCACGGCTTTCTTGGCTCCTTCGTGGTAGAGAAGCTGCGCGCCGCGGGCGCCAAAGAAGTCGTAGTTCCACGGAGCGACAAGCACGATCTACGGATTCAGACCGAAGCGCTCAGGCTTTATACCGACACGCATCCCGATATTGTGATTCATCTCGCGGCGGTCGTTGGGGGGATTGGCGCCAACCGCAAATATCCTGGGCGCTTTTTTCGCGACAACGCGATCATGGGGCTGAATGTGATCGAAGCCGCGCGCATTACCGGCATAGAGAAGTTTGTGTGCGCCGGAACCATCTGCTCTTATCCCAAATTTACTCCCGTGCCCTTTCGCGAAAAGGACTTTTGGAATGGATATCCGGAAGAAACCAACGCGCCGTACGGTCTGGCAAAAAAAATGTTGCTGGTGCAGTTGCAAGCCTACCGGGAAGAATATGGGTTTAACGGCATTTATTTGACGCCGGTAAATCTATACGGGCCGCGCGACAATTTCGATCTGGAAAGTTCGCACGTTATTCCCGCTTTGATTCGCAAATGCATTGAAGCAAAACAGGCCGATGCTCTGGAAATTGTGGCTTGGGGGACGGGTAACGCGACGCGAGAATTTTTGTATGTGGAGGATGCCGCGGAAGCCATTGTACTTGCCGCTGAAAAATATTCGAAACCTGATCTGGTTAACTTGGGATCGGGCGAAGAAATCAGCGTGCGCGATTTACTGGAGATGATCCGCACCATGGTTGGGGCGCGGGCCGCGGTTCGATGGGATCACAGCAAGCCGGATGGGCAGCCGCGGCGTTCACTGGATACTTCGCGAGCTGCGCAGGAATTTGGGTGGCGGGCAAAGACTTCGTTGAATGCCGGTTTAAAAGAAACCATTGAGTGGTTTACCGCCAGTCGGACGGCAGCGGCCGTCTGAGCCAGAATTAACCTTTTGTTTTTGCATGGGCGGTGCATAAATCCAGTCCCAACCTCAAGAATTAATTAAAAGGTAGTTGACTAACTGATAATAGTACGATAGCTTACTTCATCTGTAACGCGCCCGCCAGACCGGACCCAGTCTTAATGAGGCCAAAACGATGTCCAGCCCACGTGTCTCTCCTGATCCACGGCCACTCGTCGCACCCCTGAAGCAAACCCCTATTAAATTTTCGCCGTTCGATCTACAGCACTATCAGAGATTGATTCGCGCGCGCGAAGAGGCCATTCGTAATGTACTGCATGGCCTAATCCCTGCCCTCGGGTTGAAGACAGCACTTGACGCCGGATCAGGGGTTGGTTTCTTTTCGCAAACCCTTGCGGATTGCGGGCTAAATGTTCGCGGATTCGACGGCCGCACGGAAAATGTCGTTGAAGCACGCACGCGATTTCCTCATATCCCTTTTGAGCAAGCCAACCTTGAGGAGCATTCCGTGATGAGGCTGGGGGAATTTGACCTGGTTTTATGTTTTGGATTGCTCTATCACCTGGAAAATCCTCTACTGGCGGTGCGGCATCTTCGCTCGCTGACCGAAAAGTGCTTGTTGCTTGAAAGCATGTGCGTGCCAAACAACAAGCCTTCCATGCTGTTGAGGGAAGAGCCTTCAGAGTTCGACCAGGGCTTACAGATGTGGCCTGTTACCCGAGCGAAGACAGCTTAATAAAGATGCTCTATCGCGCGGGCTTCAACTTTGTGTATCGCCTGGCGCCTCTTCCGAAGCACGACGATTTCTGCGAGACCTTTGAGCACCGGCGCAAGCGCACCGTTCTTGTGGCCTCATCAATTCCCATCGATATTTCTGGTTTTCGTCTCTGTATGGAGACCCACGAAAAACAGGACCCATGGAGCAAAGTGTCTGCATTTCCGGGCACAACTCCACAGCGCATTGCTCGCTTTCTAGCGCTGCCTGGCCGAAAGAAATACATCTCCATCGCCAATCACATTCGCAGAATCTCTCCCCGAACACCGATCCCGTGGCGATTACCTTTCGGAGCCTGGTGGCTCGCGCGGGACGGCGAGTTGGATCATAAGCTGGTGGAGGAAAATTTTGAACGGGCCGAACTTCATTTTGTTGAACGGCTTCTGCGTCCTGGCATGGTCGTCCTGGACATCGGAGCGCACCACGGCTTGTATACCTTGTTGGCTTCGAAATGCGTGGGGCGCAAGGGACAAGTGATTGCCTTCGAAGCGTCACCTCGAGAATGCCGGCGGCTTGCCAGGCACGTTCGCATCAATGGGTGCAGCAACGTGCGCATCGAACCTCATGCAGTCGGGAGCGAAAGTGGCTCGGCCGATTTATATGTGGTGAATGGCTCGTGCACTTGGGGCAACAGCTTACGTGCGCCGGTGGTATTTGAACCGACTTTCAAAATCCCAGTGCAGGTCAGCCCTGTGGACGACGTCCTGCTGGAACTGGGCATTTCCCGGGTGGACTTCATCAAGTTAGATGTGGAAGGTGCGGAGCTATCGGCTTTAAAAGGCACCGCGCGGCTGTTACGAGGAGTGGCCCGCCCGGCGATTCTCGTGGAAGTGCAGGATATTCGCACGCAGCCTTGGGGCTATCCATCGAAGGCTATCGTTGAATATCTTACCCGCGCCGGCTGCCGGTGGATTGAAGTCAATGCGGACGGCTCGTTACGCCCCACATCGCATGAGCTGAATTACTATGACGCCAATCTCGTGGCTTTACCCCGTGAGCGAGAACGTGAGTTTCGCAAGCTGGTGGAGCGCGCAGTTTTAGCTCCCTGCGGTCGTAAACATGGGTCTCTTGGCGCCGCTAGCCGTCAACGTGGCATCCAGATTCTCAAGTCCATGGTTCGCGTCCGGCAAGGCTAACGCCATCGAGGACAAGCGGAAGAACAATGCGAACCGCGAATTATTTAGTCCGGGCTAACCACGAATTTACGAGAGGCCCTCGCCTGGCTTGCAACCAGCCAACTACGCCCGTGACATGGCCGCGCATTACGATTGTCACCCCGGTGCGCAATGGCGCTCGCTTCATTGAGGAAACCATCCGCTCCATCGTTTACCAGGGGTATCCGAATCTCGAATATATCGTCGTGGACGGCGGGTCCTCGGACGGAACCGTGGAGATCATTCGCAAATATGAAAGCCATATTTCCTGGTGGGTAAGCCGTCGCGACAGACGCGTGTATGACGCTCTTAACAACGGGTTCGCTCACTCCACCGGGGATATCATGGGGTGGCTGAACGCTAGCGATCTTTTGCATACTAACGGCTTATTTGTCGTCGGCAGCGTTTTCGCATCTTTGCGCGCCGTAGAATGGCTCACGGGCAGGCCCACCCGCTTTAATCCGAACGGCATGACCGTTGATATTCGCAATCTGCCCAGCTGGTCTCGCTACCGGTTCCTGGCAGGCGCCAACAAATACATTCAGCAAGAGTCGACTTTCTGGCGTAGAAGTTTGTGGGACAAAGCCGGCGGGGAATTAAACGCCGCATATCGGGATGTCGGCGATTTCGACCTTTGGGTGCGATTTTTCCGTCACGCCCGTCTTTACTCCGTGGACGCTCTCATTGGTGGGTACCGCTTTCATCCCGATGCGATCAGCGCAATGGACATCGAGCGCTATAACGAAAGGTGCGACAAAATTATCGAGAGGGAGTTAAAATTCATCAGGTGGGCGGGCGCGGTCAAAGCGTTTCGGCGCGTTTCCAGTGCGGTCAAAGACATTCCCAAGGTGCGGGGACTCTGGCAGCGCCTGGCGTTGAAAAGCCTGTATCAACTGGCCGGACCCGATTGGCCTCCGGTGGTCGCAGATCAGGAGAATAAGTGGGTTATCCGCGAGGGCGTCCGGCGCGTCAGAGGTCCTGCGTAACAGAGCCCACAATTGTTTATCTCTTCGCAAATAATTCCACGCGATGGTCGCCGGGCGACGATTGGCAGGCCGTCACTCGCTGGCAATGAGCAGTCCACTGCTTACCCTGCTTGCTATGCCGAAGCCCTTCGACGGGCATATAGGGATGATTCAACGCAATGCCATCACCAGTTGGACCAAACTTAATCCGCGTCCGGAAATTTTTCTTTTCGGTGAAGAGAAAGGTACCGCGGAGATCGCCGCTGAATTGCAAATCGGCCATCTCCGGGACATTCACAGAAATGAATTTGGCACTCCGTTGCTTAACGACCTCATGCAGCGTGCTAAAGCCGTAGGCAATTCGCCCGTGCTCGGCTATGTAAACTGCGACATTATTCTGCTGCAGCAATTTCAGGACGCCATCGCCGCTATTCACCAAAACAATTCACAATTTCTGGCCATCACTCATCGGTGGGAAATTGATCTTCGAAAAAATCTTGATTTTAAAACCGATCAGCCTTTGCGGCTCGAACTTCTCCCTCCCGGTGTCCCGGGCGATCACACTGCAATCGATGCTTTTGTGTTTACTCGAGACGTATATTCCGACGTGCCTGCCCTGGCTCTTGGCCGAGCGTGGTTTGATCAATGGCTGATTAAAGATGCGCTGCTTCACGGCACTCCGGTGATTGACATCACTAAGGTGGCTCGCGCGATCCATCAAAATCATGATTATGCCCACATTGCGGGGGGGCAGCGGGGGGCGTACGGCGGTGAGGAAGCGCGGCGCAATCTCGATATTTATGGCGGGGTGCCGCATGCGTTCACATTATTGAATGCCACTCATGAGCTTCGCGCGGATCGTTCAATCCGGCCCATTCGTTACCGCCCTCAGAAATATCGCGTTCAACAGTGGTTATGGCGAACATTTGTGCTGGGCACTGCGCCATTGCGAAAACGCCTGGGAATGCAGCGTGCGAAAAACAGAGTCTAATCTGCAGAATCGTTAAGCGCTGTGGCGTGGGACAAGCATTGATCTTGTCGCTTTGATTTGGCGCGCGAAGTATTCACGCGGCGGCGGCGTTTCGTCAAGATGAACTGTCGTACACTTGTCGCGTGAATTCGAACGGCGGATCGAAAGACACTGCGGCGTCATTCGACGTGACGCGCTCGTTCAGAGGATTTTTTCCTTTTATCGTTCAGCTGTGGCTGACCGCCGTTTTATTAATTTTTATTGCCATAAGGGTACTGGCCTCCGGCACTTTCCAAAACTTATTACACAAATGGGCTCGTCGTTAGCCAATGTTGTGGCTTGTGCTCAGAGCTTTAGTCGGCGTTGTAATGCTGACGCTCGCCGGGTTCGGCTGCGGCGCATGGATAGCGAATTTTCTTCCCACTACTTGCAATCGAATAGAACGAGTTGGCATTTCTCTTTTGGGCGGCTTAGGAATATTCTCGCTAGCGCTTTTCCTCATCGGCCAGATCTCTTTCAGCCCGCCAATAATTCTCACAGCCGTAAGTGCCGGCGTGGTTATGTCGATACAGCCCGTTTGGCACGCGTGGAGAAAACGGGGTTTTGTTCAGCAGATAATTCAGCGGGATGCGTTCATCCCTTTCCTCATCGTGCTCATCGTGTTGGCCTTGACCGCTGTCGCGGGAACCGCGGAGATTACTGGGGACTGGAGCCAGGACGCAGTTGCGTATCATCTGCTGGGACCGACGGTATGGCTGTGAGAAGGCGTCATCTAGCCGGTTCTGGACAATTCTCACACTGCGTTTCCTCAAATTCCTGAAACGCTTTTCGCCGCGCTGCTTGCCGTAGGTGGAAGTCGCGCTCCGGATTTTTCGAGTTGGCTTACATTCGGATTACTGCTGTTGATCGGTGCAGGTTTTGCCGCGCGGTTGGGACTCAAGGCCTCTGACGGATGGTGGGTCGCCGCCATAGTAGCGACCATGCCTGCCGTTTATGCCGGTTCGCATAACTGCTTCGTGGACGGTCTATATGCCGCGCTGGTACTCGCGGCCGCACGGATTGGTTTTGACTCAGAAACCCTGAAGGAGTGGGTTCTTTTTGGAGTCTTCTGCGGCTTGGCCATGGGTACGAAATACACGGGTCTGCTCGCCGTGCCCGCGCTGGCGATCTGCTGCGCGTTCGTGGTCCTCAATCGCGGTCGTTTGAATCACACCACCGAAATTAGAAGTCTTTGCGTTGCGTTGGCTATCGCTGGTGCAGTGGCGTCACCTTTTTATATTCGCAATTGGGTTCTGTTAGGCTGCCCCATCTATCCGCCGCCGCCGGGCTACGCATTGATTTGCAGCCCTAAGTATTTTCCACATGAGGCGATCCAGCAATTTCACAACTATATTTATGAGCGCGGAGTTGGACTGGGTCGTGGGTGGCTTGCTTTCCTAAAGCTGCCTTTCAACTTGACCTACCACACCGCAAACTTTCACGGAGCCGGTGGAATCGGCCTATGTCCGCTCGCTCTAGCGCCGTTTGGAATTGTGGCAATGCGCCGAAATACATTCGCCAGAGGCCTGGCGCTCTTGGCGTTGTTACTTACCTGCATGTGGTTTTTCACGCAGCAGGAATCGCGTTTTTTGGTAACCGTATATGTGGTGGCGGCGATCTTTTCCGTGGTTGGATGGAATTATATTTCAGCGCGCTGTGGCAGAATGCAGCGCGTTACGGCCGCCGCCGTGGTTGGCATTTCGGTTCTGTATGGTCTGCTGATGATTTTTGGCGCGCAGTTGGAGAGCTTGCACGCGGTCATTTCGCCCAATTTTGCGCAATTGAGAAGAGAGCGCGAAATTCCGTACCTAGCTTCGTTCGACTAGCTCAACACCGATCCATCGGTGAAAAAGATTCTAATCCTGGACCGCAGCGTCCCGCCATTTTATTCGCGGAAGCCTTACGTTAAACCTGTCGGCCAATGGGGCGAACTCACGCTATCTCGGATTTCAAACAGTCTCGAAACAATCCCGCACGCCCGAGAGCTACATGTCACTCATGTTCTAGACGTAATCTCCCCCGTATCAGGATTTCAAATCGAGCGCCCCGATCCTGATTTGAAATTGGTTTTCGAATGGACGGGCCAGCGCATCTACCGAGTGAAATAAGGGTCGTAAGCTCGCTCATGCTTTGGCAGAGATGGCTGAAGCGGGCAACAAAACACCCTTCGAAGGGCCGCTCTTCTCCTGCCAGGCACACTGAAGTGTCGTACACTTGTATCGTGAATTCGGCCGGCGTCCTTGTCGAAACGCCGCATTTGTAAATTAAGGCGAAATTCCTTGGCGAAGCTGTCCATCAGCGTTTTGATTGATACTTATAATCATGAACGATTCATTGAAAAGGCCATCCACAGTGTTCTGGAGCAGGACTTTCCCGTCGCGGATAGAGAAATTATTGTGGTGGACGACGGTTCAACCGACCGCACTGCACAAATTGTGCAGCGATTCGAGCGGAGGCTCCGGTATATCCGCAAGGAAAATGGTGGCCAGGCGTCGGCATTCAACATTGGCATCCCCGAATGCCGGGGCGAGATCATCGCCTTTTTGGATGGCGATGATTATTGGCTGCCAGGGAAACTTTCGCGCGTCGCAGAGGTGCTCGAGAAGAATTCAGCCGTTGGTTTTGTTGGTCACGCCATCAAGGAATCTTTGCCGGACGGACAAGAGCGCATTTCCGCGCCCGCACAGGATGAGAAGTTTCGGATCCAATCAGTCGAGTCCGCCCGGCTTTTTCGCTTAAGAAAAAGCTTTCTGGGCACGAGTCGAATGACCATGCGCGCCGCAATAGCGCGAAGAATCTTGCCGGTTCCTGAGAGTCTGGTATTCGAGGCCGACGAGTATCTCTTCACATTAGCCGCGGCGATGAGCGAGGCCCTGATTCTTCGAGAAGCGCTCACCTGTTACGTAATTCACGGAAGCAATCTTTACGTCGGCGCCGGAAGTGGCAAAGCCGGTTTACGCCGCAAGCAGCAAGTGATGGCCGCGCTTGCTTCTTGCTTGCAGGAAGCGTTGCGGGCACAAGGCTTGGCTCCGGAGATTGTCGATTGCGTGGTTGAAATTGTTCAGGCGGAAGCTGACCAGTTTCGGCTGATGCTTGATGGCGGCGCGCCGTGGCAAACGGTCCGCGCGGAAAATAAATTATTCAGAATGCTTCATGGTGACGCCTCAAGATCGCAAACTGTTTTTCGCGCGTTAAGCATGATTCCGGCGTTGCTGTTGCCGCCACGTTGGTTTTACGCGGGGCGGCAATGGGTGGGTAAACAATCTTGGTATCGAAAAATGCGCCAAGAAACTTTGCCGGTGCCTCGCATCGCGGCGGTAACGACTTCCGAGGAGTCCAAGATTTGAGTTTGCACGCAGATTACGGTACCTGGCCTCACCCGTATATCTTTGATTCCGAGCCTGAACATGCAGACACGGCCAGCCGGCGAGATCGTTTCTGAATGCGCGTGCTAATGATCGCCGGAGTGGCGGGAAAGGCGGAAGCTGGCGGCGCAGGCGTGGTGCACAACGTCGCCAAAGAATTGCGCAATCTGGGTCACACCGTGAAGCCCATGTTTTTTGAAGACCTTATACCGAAGCAGCGCTGGCCGGCTCGCTTTCGAACGTTCGAATTCGCTGCCCGCGTCGCGAGTTATGTAGATGAAGTGAAAAGCGAATATGACGTGGTCAACATTTATGCGCCGTATGGATTTTGGTGCGGATTTCGCCGCCGTCGAAACGGTTCAACCGCGGGACCGCCTTACGTAATGAGCATGCACGGCTTGGAGGAACGCAGAAACTATGCGATGGCCCGAGAAGAAAAAAAAGGCCGAGCCCACTATTTCCGTTTGAAAAACAGAATCTGGCAGAATTTTTATCACATGCGCACCTATCGCTGGTCCATTGAGACCGCCGATCAATGCATCGTTACCAATCGTGAAGCGCTTTTGTTTTTACAGATGCAATATGGTTTGGCTCCTGACAAGGTGTGGTTTATTCCGAATGGCGTGGGGCCGGAATTTTTTCATCGGCGCATCTGGTCCGACACGTGTGAGCCCACACTTTTGTTTGTGGGCACGTGGATTGACCACAAGGGAATTTATCCGCTGGCTGAGGCCTTCGAACAACTGCTCGCGCTCGCGCCACGAGTGCAACTAACGATTGCAGGCTGCGCTGAAACAGAAGAGACGGTGCGTCACTATTTTTCGCCTGCGGCTCAAGGCTCAATCAACGTTCGGCCTTTTATCTCACGGGCGGAAATACCGGAACTTTACGCCCGGCATGATATTTTTGTTTTACCCTCGCTCGTGGAAGGCATGCCGCTCGTTTTGCTGGAAGCGATGGCTTCAGGGCTCGCGGTAGTCACCACGGAATCGAGTGGCATGACGGACTTGGTGGAAGATAGTCATGACGGACTGTTGACTATCCCCGGTGACGCCGATTCACTTGCGGTTGCGCTCAGCACTCTGTGCGGACATTCGCAACTCCGCCACAAACTTGGATGCGCGGCGCAGGAAAAAATGAAGCGCTTCACTTGGAAGCTGAGTGCCCTGCGGCACGAGGCCGTTTTTCGCCGGGCGATGGGTGTAAAGCCAGTGCCGCAAATTCCTGAACCTCACGAAACAAACAGCGACGGCGCGCCCTACTCCGGGAAAGTTGTTTTAAATTGAGCCTGTGCGCGAAGGTTAGGGCTTTCCTCATTTGCTGACCCTGGGCATTAATTATTCTCAGATGCATGATTCCTCAGCATGCGTCGTGCGTGATGGGCAATTGCTATTTGCCGTCGCGGAAGAACGCATCAGCCGGGTCAAACACGATGCAGGCTTCCCGCGTCACGCGATTCGTGCATGCCTCGATTTTGCGGGCGTGCAAGCCGGCCAATTGGACGAGGTGTGCTTCGGCTGGCCGCATCCCGGAGCCGCGTATCGCCACGACCTGAAATGTTATGCGTCCGGACAGATGCCCCTGAATTATCTGAACGTCCTGAATTCCACCTTGCATTTCATCAGCATGTGGCATCAGGAGGGCGGCGCGAAACGCTTCACGAGTCAATTTGGAAATGTAAAAGCGCGCATGCGTTACGTCGATCATCACCTCGCGCATGCCATCAGCGCTTACGGTTACTCTGGATTTCTGGATTCCGCGGTGGTGGTCATGGACGGTCGTGGCGCTTGGGAAGCAACTTCCATCTGGCACGGACATGATGGACGGCTTGAGCATGTGTCCACCATTCCATTTCCGGACTCGATTGGATATTTCTTCAGCGAGTTCACCGAATTTATTGGCTTCCAACGCAACAGCGACGAGTGGAAAGTAATGGGCCTGGCCCCCTACGGCCAGTCGGGCATTGACTTAAGCAGTTTCATCGATCTGCAAGCGAATCCATATCGCATGCATGTCAGGAAATTAGTTGCGCCTGGTAGCGAGCCGTTCGCGGAGATGACAAAATTGTTCGGTCCTGTGCGGGTGGCAGAAAGCGAAATCACGGATCAGCACAAAAATATCGCGTACGCTGTGCAGGAAGCTTGCGAAATCGCCATGATGAATGTGGTGAAGATGGCCATGCAAAAAACCGGCAGCAGCAATCTTTGCATGGCCGGCGGCGTAGCTCTAAATTCCAAGGCCAATGGAAAAATCGCCGCTTCCGGGCTTGTCGATAAAATTTTCGTCCAACCTGCTGCGTCCGACGATGGAGTTGCGCTTGGCGCTGCGCTGGCTTCTTATCTCGATAATGGCGGAAAACTTCCCAACCGAGCCATGCGTCACGGCTATTGGGGCCCGAGTTTTGATGACGCCGCCATCGAACCAATTTTGAAGACATACAAATTGCATTATCGACGCCTTGAAGATGTCGCGCCGCCGGTAGCCGAACTTCTGGCACAGAGCAAAATCATCGGATGGTTTCAAGGACGCATGGAATTTGGGCCGCGTGCGCTCGGCAGCCGCTCCATTCTTGCCGATCCACGCGATCCGGAAATGAACGCCAAAGTTAATAATGCCGTTAAGTTTCGCGAGTGGTGGCGCCCCTTTGCTCCTTCATTCAAAAAAGAAGCTGCCTCGGAGTATCTCGAAAGCGCTACCGATTCGCCTTTTATGATCCTCACTGCGCAGGTGCGGCCGGAAAAACGCGCGATTATCCCCGCAGTCACGCACGTCGACGGCAGCGCGCGGCCGCAGACGGTGGAAAAGGAAACCAATCCGCTTTACTGGCGGCTCATCGATGAATTCGGCAAACGGACCGGCGTACCGGTGATTATGAACACCTCGTTTAATCTGCGCGGCGAAGCGATTGTGCATACGCCTACTGACGCGGTGCGGACATTTTTTAGTTCAGGCATGGACGCGCTGTGCATTGGCAGTTTTCTAGTGGAGAAGTAACTTGAGCTTTTCGGGTGGCCGGTTCGGCAAAGCGTTTTTACGGTTCGCCGCACCGTTCACAAAGTTGCGCGCCATTCCGGTGATCGGGCCTGGATTGCGTTGGGCAAGTGCAAAGCTCCTCTCGCGTGACGCGCTGACGTGGGTTCAGGTTCGACGCGGCCCGGCTCAGGGAATCTGGCTGCATCTTAATCCGCGCACAGGGCGTGATTATTTCAATGGCGATGTCGAGCCAGAAGTACAAGCCGTGTTGCAGGAATATTTGCGGCCGGGAATGACGGTGTACGACATCGGCGCGAACATTGGTTTCTTTTCTCTGTTAGCGGCGCGTATTGTTGGGGCCGCCGGGCGCGTTGCTGCATTCGAAGCCGACCCCGAAATTGCGGCGCGGCTTCGTGAAAACGTCGCAAGGAATCAGGGTGCGCCGATTGGCGTGGAAGAAAAAGCGGTGTGGTCTTCTTCAAGTCCGGTGTTCTTCGCCCGCGCAGACGCTGAGGTGTCCCCGGATCGCGGTTTGGGTCACGTTATCGACAATGATGCTGACAAATCGGCGCCCAGCACGATCCCGGTCGCAGCTGTCTCGGTGGATGAATATGTGCGTGAATCCGGAGCGCCGGATTTTATCAAGTGTGACGTGGAAGGCGCAGAAGTAGAGGTATTTCGCGGCGCCGAAAAACTTTTAAAAGAAACACAGCCGCTCATTCTTTGCGAGATGCACGGTAATAAAAATCGTGAAACACTACTGAAAACATTTGCGAATCTTGGATACCGCTGTGAACCATGCGGCAAAAACCATGTCCTCGCGCAACACACGAAGTAAATTTCTTCGGCGCGAGCGCGAGCCTTGAATCACCACTGCTTGGCCAGCACGGCTACGATTTTCGCCAGCGCGTCGTAATCGCGGGTGTCGATCACTTCCGCTGGAGAATGCGAATAGCGCAGCGGCCAGCTTAGCGGTACATCCACTGTGCCATAACGCACAAAAACCGCGCCGTCGTTTCCCCCACCAGTCACGCCGTATTGCACAGGTATTTTATTCTCGTTGGCCAGTTTCACGACGCGGTCCACGTATTCACGCGGGGCAATATTGGAATTGTCCACCGCGCGAATGACAAATCCTTTGCCGATCTCAGCATCCGCAAAACGTTTCGACTCAATCGGCGAATCGGAACTTACGAAGGTGTCGATGGCAAAAACAAAATCCGGAGCGTTACCTTCCTTCGCCATACGCTCCGCCGCGGCTGCTGCGCCCTTCAATCCCACTTCTTCTTCCGTGGACCAGATGAACGTGACTTGCCGGTCGCCTAAATCCGGGCCCAGCGCCTTTACCGCTTCAATCAATGCCGCGCAACCTACGCGATCATCAAAACTTCGTGCATTTGCTCGCGTTCCAATGAGCGCGTGATATTTTTTGGGAACCGTGGCCCAATCGCCCACTTTAATTCCCAGCTTCTGCGTTTCTTCCGCGGAATGTGCGCCGACGTACATGTGCGCGGGCTCATCCATTGCTTTCGGTCCGTGCGGCCACTCGAATCCGGGCTGATCCCATTTGGTAGGAAGCTCCAGCACACCGCCAACGGTGCTGCCATCTGCTTTGTGCAGCAGCATCACGTGGCCGAGAAAATATTCCGTGTATCCGCCACCGAGCACGTCCATGAGCAAACGCCCATCAGGCTCGATAGAACGCACCTGGTAACCAATTTCATCCATATGCGCTATGAACACTATTTTTTTGGCGTTCGAATTGGCTTTCGCGCTTCCCATTTTCAAAACCAAATTGCCAGCCGCGTCAGTTTCAGGCTTAGCCCAACTCGGCAGTAGGTTCTTCACCCTTTCGCGAACTGCCTCTTCATGCCCGCTCGCTCCGTAGGTTTCGGTAAGCGCGCGGAGGTCATCGGGGGCCGCGCCGCCGGAAGCTCCCCAACCAACGTTGGAGCCCGGCACGTCTTTTCCGGCGATGTAACGGTAAAGAAGCGATTCAAGCGCGCCGACATCGGGGGTGCTAATGATTTCTGCCGGCGTCACTGGATAGAGACTTGGCACGCTAAGGTGCGCGAAGCGCGCGGGCAACGGCGTTGCCTTCGCGTAGCTGGCCAGCGCCGGAAGTGCAGCCAATACCGGCTGGGTTCTTACGGTATGGCTATCTGCTATTTTTTTTAGTTCGGCTGGTAAACCAGAGAGTGGAGCAGAAGCGTCCGAAACTCCGATCAAAACACCGCTGCCCGGTATCATCGCTTCGCGCGTCGCAGCGCTCGCGGGCTTTGACTCGTCAATTCGCGGCGG
This sequence comes from Acidobacteriaceae bacterium, assembly GCA_030838075.1. GTDB lineage: Bacteria > Acidobacteriota > Terriglobia > Acidiferrales > UBA7541 > Acidiferrum. Next base: position 8,870 of record JAUTXJ010000005.1, on the reverse strand, counting down.
CATGATGCGGCCCACATAAATCAGTTCATCGGGATGCAATTCATTTAGCAAGCGGTCGAGGCCGCGTCCTCCAGTCCATTGTTGGGTTGCGAACGCGATTGTCAGCGTCCCTGGAATATTTTCTTTGTGGGCTGCAAGCAAGCGCAAGAGTTCAAGCAATACCCCGCGGCCAAAACGATCGCCGGTTGCCGGACCGGCGATTTCATTGGTACCGATGATCTGCGGAGATTGAATCAGGGAAATCGGGTCGAGTACATCCACTCCTGAGCCGCGAACTTCTTCGGCGTTCGAAGCGCCGATATCGACATACATCTCGTCAGGGTGCGCCATCGTCGGCACGTTCTGGCGGCCCGGTTGTAGATGAACGGAGAGACCTGAGAATACCCCGGCGATCCATTTTTCGTCGCGTGTCATGACCCAAACAGGTTGGGCGGCGTGCAATAAATCGAAAACCGCATTCGGCGCGCGTTGAGGAAGACGCTGCACGCGAAGGTAGCCATCTGGGGTGATTTCACTGACTACGTATCCGGGTTGATCGATAGGTGCAACAATCAAACGGTGAGGAGCGCCGCTTCCAAGCGTGACGTAAAGGTTGCCAAGATTGTCGGTCTGTGGTGAAAAGCCTTTGATCGAGCTCCGTATTTCACCAGCCAACTGTTGTTCATAGCCGCTTACTGCGGGCGTTTCTTCGGGGCCTTGATACTGTGCCATTGCTGGCTCGGCTGCACCGGCATACACAAACCCAAGCAACACCAACACTAGTCGCGATTGCAATTTCATGGGTACTCCTTCAAAGAATTTAGGCGTTTCTACCGAAAACGAACCTCGCCGACCTAGCGACAGAGCGCTTCAATCAGGACTTCTTTCTTTTTCTCTGCAAGTTCCGACAGGGGTTGCAGGGAAGCAAAATATCCGCCCAGGGCCGCCGCCGCCAAAAATGCAAAACCTTCCGCAGGCAGCCATGGATTGCCGGACCATCTTGCCGTCGACAGCACCAGTGCTGAAATTCCGGCAAGCACAATCTGCGCGCCAAACATAATCCACACGGATACGCCCGAATTTCGTTGGCTGCGCATGGACCCGAATTCCAGTTTTCGTGGAAAACTCAGCGAAGCCCAATTGGCTATTGGTAATTGGCCGGCTACGGTGAAGATGAGCGCGAAGATGGTGGCGAACAGCGTGGGAATTGAGGGGGGCCCGAGAGCCCAGGCCAGGACCACTGCGCAAAGGGCAACTTCGAATCCAATGACAGCGGCCGACAACAGATTTTTTCCCGCGAAAATATCTGAAAATCTCAGCGGAGCGGTGAAGTAGGTTTGAATTCCTGTACCCTCGTACGCAAATGCGTTGTAAGCAGGTCCTATCGCGATCAGAACGGTGTAAGCCATCATGCCGGGGAAGAACAGGTCCGCGTTCAATGCCATGCCCGCAATGAGGTGATGCTTACCGGCAAATTGCGAACTGAACAAAAGCATTTGCGCCGGAGGCAGCACCAGTAGAAAAAATGCGAATCCGTTTCGAATCAAGTAACGGAATTCCTTGCGCAACATCGCTTCTACCATCGGCGGCAATAAGCCGGGAGAAGTTTGTTCCGTGCCGGTGACGTGCGGACGTGAAAGCGGGCTGGAGGCGCGTAGCGGAGCGGCGTGCGATGGTGCAGGCGATTCGCTCAATTCTTCGCCGCGATATTGCGAAGCGTACCTTTGCCACAGCAACGCCGAGAATAAGAAAACAAATCCCGTCAACCCTGACAACCCAATGGCGATATCCATGGAATCATGCCGTACCGCGCCGGCGATGACCCGAACCGACAACGAAGGTGGAAATGGAGCGTGGTATTTGACCAATCTGGAGAAAGCGCCTGGATTCGGATTGCTCTTTACATATTGACGCTGAATCGGAGCGATGAATTGCATCGAAAACATCACCAGTATGAAGATTCCCAAAAATAGTTCGCGAGAGCGCCTTTTCGCCAACAATCTCTCCAGCCATGAGCCGATCAATCGTTCCATCGTCACGTTCAATAAAATGATCAACACGATTACGACTAGCATGATCGGCAAAAGACTCGGGTTCGCGGCGGTGGCGCCGGCGGTCATAACCAAGAGCCAGCAAATCGATGCGACCGCCGGGAAGTCGGCCAACCCATACGCGAGACCGATTAGATAGAAAGCTCTGGGGCTCAGAGGAAAGCGCAACAGCGTTCGAAACTCAAATCTCGAGCCAAAGCCCGCTGCAAAAATCGGGATTAGCTGCCAGAAAATAAAAATGGCCCAGAACGGTATTGCCAACCATTGCAGCTGCCCACCTGACACCAATGAACGTCCGGCAAAATAAAAAGCGAACGATGGCCCAATTATGAGGAGCGAAGCACAAAGTGAAACAAATCCCATTCCGATCAGGTCGAGGACATTATTTTTTTTGCGCAGGCTATTGATCTGTATGCGCCAGCGAAGTCCGGCCACCAGCCGGATTTGCTCAGCCAGGCTGATGGGGCCGGCTACGTCAGCCATGAAAGCTCATCGAGTTGAGGATCCGGCCCGCGCTGTCCGCCATGTTGGCCAACGATGGATAGAAAAATTTGTTCCAGTGTGACTTTGCCGCCCGCATCGCCCGGAACACCGGCGCGCAATTCTTCAAGCGAACCCTGCGCGACCAAGCGGCCCTTATTAATGATGGCCACGTGACTACATAGGCGCTCCACAATTTCCATCACGTGGGAAGTCAGAAAGATTGTCACACCTCGCTCCGTCATTCTTCCCAGGAGCGATTTCAACGCTCCGGCGGCCAGGGCGTCCACGCCTTCAAACGGCTCATCCAGAAACAAAACGCGCGGTCCGTGAATTACGGCAGCGGCGAGTGCAAGTTTTTTTTGCATGCCGTGAGAGTAGTCCACGATCATGGTTTTGGGCCGGTCCGCCAACTGCATAAATTCGAGCAACTCTTCGGCACGCCGGTCGGTAGTCTGCTTGTCGAGGCCATACATGCGTCCAACAAATCGTAGGTAATCGGTGCCGGTCAGCCGGTCAAATAATCCCATGCCCTCCGGCACGACGCCGATCTGACGCTTTACTTCCACTGGATTCGCGACAAAATCAATGCCCAGTACCTCGACACGTCCAGAACTGGGCGCCAACAAACCCGTCAACATCTTTATCGTGGTCGATTTTCCCGCGCCATTCGGCCCCAAAAATCCAAAAAACTGCCCGGCGGTTACCTGCAGGTCCATAGAGTCAACAGCCACAAGATTTCCAAAATGCCTGGTGAGCTTTTCCGTGCGAATGGCAACATCCGTCATGAATTCTCCGTCGGAGCGCGCAGAAAACTCTAGCACGACTGTGGCGCAACACGTTGAAGGGGCAAATCGTCCTCGAGGAAGAATTTCGAACAGTCCGGAGCTACGGCGAAAAATCTAAAAAGGAGAGAGACTAGACTTTTCCGGTTGCGGTGGGCTTGGCCGCATGGCTCGGGATTGGGGTTTCCCTGGACGGTAATACTGGCAGCAGGGCCGCAAGTTCGACACGAAACACCGCGCCGCCGCGCTCCCCGTTGTAGCAAGAAATCTTGCCGCCGTGCTCCTGCATGATACCGAAGCAGATGCTTAGCCCGAGCCCGGTACCTTTTCCAACGGGCTTGGTAGTGTAAAAAGGATCGAAGACCCTGTCGGGTTCCTTAATACCTGGTCCGGAATCGGTAAAAAGAACCACCACATTGGCGCGATTTCGCATGCTCTTGATGGTCAGCACGCCGCCATTGGTTTCCATCGCATCCACTGCGTTGCTGATGATGTTGAAAAATACCTGTATCAATTGATTTCCATCGCCGCGCACGCTCGGAAGCACCGACTCAAGCTGTACTTCGATTTTGATATTGGGATTGTGTAAATCGAGTGTCCGTAGCTGCACGGCGTTGGTAACCACCGTGTTGATATCAAGTAGCGCGCGTTCCACCGGTACTTGCCGAGCGAAGCTCAATAAATTGCCTACCAATGTTTTGGTCCGCCGCGCCTGGTCGCGAATCTTAGCAGCGGTATTTCTGGCTTTTTCGGAAAGGCTGGGATCTTCGGCCAGCAAATCCGAGAAACCGAGAATGGCCGTGAGCGGATTGTTAATTTCATGGGCGGCCCCGGCAGCCAGTTGTCCCAAGGACGCGAGCTTTTCCGATTGCACGATCTGAGTCTGCAGCTTTCGCAAATTATTGACAGACATTTCCGCCTCTGCAAGTAAGCGCACGCGATCGGCATCGGCCAAGTGGGTGCGCAAAAACACCAATAGCGCCAGAGGGATTGCGGCAATGAAGGTAGCCATCAGCCGGAAATCTTTAACCGCCGAGCCGTCACTGGAATATTTAACGGTGTAGATTGCGAATAGCGGCAGCGAGATTACCGCGGCCATGGCCATTCGACCTGCCCACACACTTTCGCCCCGCGCGGCTTCGACGCTGGATTCATCCACGCCCTGAAAAGGTGCATCGAGCACGTCACGGTTCTGGTAAGCAATTAAGCCTGCCAACGCAAACCATAGAAAAGACGAAATCAGCGGCAGGTCATAGAGACTGCCTGTGTAATATTCTCCTTTATCGATGGCTACATTGAGCGCGAGGGAAGACAGCATATATAAGGTTGCTCCGCCAAACAGGTTGGCGTAAATGGTTTTCCAGGGTCCCGAGGTGCGCACCCACAAAACACTGAGACAAAGGACCAGGACCATATTTTGAATATTTGCAACTATGTTGTAAGTGTGGTTGTACGGGCCAAGCGATGGTGTCGCGTACATCCACGGCAGAACGGTGTAGGCGTATAAGAAGGTCCACCACACAATCAAAAGCACAAAATCCAGGTAGCCAAACCGCAAGCGAAGCTCTTCCAATTTGCGATGGGGGCGAAGGGCCAGCGCCGCCATCATGGGAATGCCGCGCAAGAAAAAAACAATGTCGCCTGCAAACATGCCGGGCAGCGCACGGTGCAAATAAACTTCGTAATACGTCCATGCGAACTGGCCAGTCATCCATAGCGTGCAACCCAGGGCCAGAAGCATCCAGAAAGCGTTGCGCCGCCACAGCGGAGTTCCCGCATTGGCAAGTAGACCCGCGTTGGCTATGAGAGGAACAAGGCATTGCACCAAATTTCCAAAGATGGTGAGCGACTGATTTCCGCGGGGAAGCAAGAATGAAACAGTCGCGTATACCGCTAGCAGCATCAGCCACGCGGCGAGTAGCCACACGATTTTCCTGGAAGAGAGCATCTACGTTAGTTTCAGTTTAAGGAATCGAAACGCGACCTGACACATCCATTAGTTGTGCGTGGGCCTAAGGATTAACGATTACCACTTGGTTTAAATCACTTTTTGGCGCGGTGCCAAGGCCGTAATTGTGCGCCAGGTGATGGGAAAGGTGTTTGAAGGTGCTGGAAGGCAGTGCTCAGATGTTTTGTAGGCCGATTCTATTGCGGAGTGGAAGCGCTGGCAGCATCGACAGGCTTATCCGGTGAGGCTGCTTTCTTTTCGAGTTCCTTTTTTTGCGTCACCAGCGCACCGCGTTCTTTCTTGGTGTTCTCAAGCATCTTTATGTGCTTGGCCAGGTCCTTCTCAAGCGCTTCCCGGGTCTCTGGAGTGGCTTGTTCGACTAGCGTACGCTCCTTATCGATGAGTTCCTGCTGTGCATCCACGTCGCGATTCTCCCAGGCGATCATGCGATCGGCATCGGCCGGAGATTTGGGATTCGCCAAGGCGGACGCGGCGCCGACATGTTTCTCGGGCTTGGGCGTCAATTTTGCTTGCTGTGCAGTGGCGGCGGCAGCGGCAGCAGCCTCCGCAGCCTGCCTTTGTTCTATGTAATTGTCCTCAGGAGTGCGAAGAGTGGAGACCTCATCCTCAGTCCAAACTTTGTGCGCCTTTTTTGGGGAAGACGCGTCCTTCCCGGCTGCCTGTGAAGACTTGGCGGTCTGCGAATCCTGAGCGAGCGACGAACCGCCACTGGCGGCGAGCAGCATCGTTGCGCAACCAAATGCCAGAAAAATTTGGTGTTTCATGCACAGCTCCATGTCAGTCGTTATAGGGAATTTCTCGGAACGAAAGAACCTGATACGTTACGGGCTGCTGCGCGGCTTTGATCCAACAGCTGTTGTAATAGGTGCCGCTACCGCCGCCGCCAGATATGTTGTACTGCACTGGACCGAAGGTAGGAAGGATATTGTGGTTGGTGTCCCAGACGGTGGCTACGTACATTGCGCCGTTAAATGAATTGTTGCCGCCGCCACTCCCATTGTAAGTGGTGGTGCCGTCGCCGATAACGAGTACAATCCCGTTCCACCCGGTGTCACCGGTATAGGAGAAATTGCCTGTAACTACCAACAGGCCGTAGCCGGTAAAGTTTCCATTCATGCTGAAGTCGCCATCGACGACGACCGTCATTGGGTTGGAGGCAGACATCGCATTCGGCATTTGTCCCTGAGTAGCATTGCCACTGATAAATACATCGGCTGAATTTTCTATAGTCTGCAGAGTGTTGTACGCATCCAAAGGAGTATCCAAACTGTTGGCAAGCGGGACCGAAGCGACGTCGGGAGTGAGGCCAGTGGCGCCGGTGTAGTTGCCCGTTCGGTCCGGGGTCGTGGGAATGCCAGCTCTGATGGCGGCAACGTCTGCGGGATTGGTGGTTCCAATGGCATTTTTAACCGTTAGGGGATTTGTAGCGCAACCGGGCACGGGGGGCGCAAGTAGATTGGAACCGTCCTGGCCGTTAATCTGATACTGACTTGAATTTGCTCCGCTGAAAGCTACGGTGTTGGCGCCAATGGTGAGGGCCGAAGGAAAGTTGAGATTGAAGGTTCTGGCCGCCACGGTGTACTGGAGAAGTTTCTCGGTGCGGTTAGGCAGCACCGCAAGGGCGGTGATCTCAAAAACCTGCTGAGCGGTGGCGGGGGGAAGCGCGTTCACGATTAATCTTGGCGGCGTCAACGCTGAGTCGTAAAAGAGGGGTGTGTTGGTGGGGTCAATTATCGAGTCGCCATTTATATCTCTGCCGAGGGATTTTTCCGTGACCGCATTAATGCGCACCCACTTATAGAGCGGCGGTGTTACGCCGCCGAGGGCAAAGGCTAGAGCCGAAGTGGAGGGGATCGTTTGTGTGTTGGCCGCGACGAGGGGATTCGTGGGAAACTCCTGCGCATATTCATTATCTGGATAGGTGGCAGGAGTTCCGAAGGCGAGTGGGGCGACTACTTCGCCGCCATTCGGATTGAGAATGTATCGCACCTGGGTTGCGGCGAGAGTCGTACCTAAAGCCGGCATGAAGGTCGGGACGGTAGTGTCGAAATATTTCGGATTTTTCGGGAGTAGACGACTGCGCGCTTCCTCGAGGCCAGCGGTGGCTGCATAGTATGCGCTGGTAGATGCTCGATAGTTGCCTGCCAATGCGGATTCCGTGCCACTGGCAACAATCATGGCAATGCCCACAACAGAGATCGCTAACAACACGAAAATCGACAAAAGAAGTGCTACTCCAGCTTCCTGTTCCCTGCTGATGCGATGCGCGGAGCGTTTCATGGTTTCTCCATTTGCTCGAAGCCTACTGATTAGGATTTACGCGGTGACCACGTCCGTTCAAGGTAACCACGCGTAGCCGGCGTGTTTGCATGTCTGGTTGTTGAGTCAAAACGATCAGCGTGACTTCCACTTCGCGAATGTTGGTGGCTAAATTGTTAGCGCCAGCGCCGGTACACAGTGCGGGGGGCCCACCCGGGACATCGCAATAATAAGTAAAAATGGGAACGGGTGCGCCGCCGGGAAAGGTGCCGGGATAGGCAGCGTTGATCGCAGGAATCTGAAGGGGAGTATTGTTCATCACATTCGTCGCGTAAGGGAACATCACCCCAGCCGCCGTCGTGGCTGCCCAAGGATCGGTAGCGGCAACGCCTTTGACCACCGTGCCCCTCCAAAGCGTGGTTCCCACAAGTTGGTAATGAATCCATTTCATTGTGTTCGATGTGGGATCGAACTCCTCTAGAATCAAATCGAAATTGGTCGGAGAATTAGTACAGACGCCGACCCCACATGGGGTTGGAACGGGGCTCCATGCCACGGGAGTTACGGCGTAATCTGTTACCGGAGTGGCCGCCTTAACCTGGTTAGCCGCGGGATAGCCGGAATCGTTGACATCGCGCACAATCATATCCAGCGCGAGCCGGCCCTCCTGGAATGAGCTGAGGACCTGGCCCTCGGTCTGAAAGCGCTTCTGGGTCATACTCAACAGGCTCAACGCGGCGCCGCTGATAATAATAAAGAGAGACAACGAGAGCAGCATTTCGAGTACCGAGAACCCTGCTTGCCGGGCGTGGAATGATGACAATGGGCGGTTCATCGTGACACCGTGCTATCGAGTGTTACCGGCGGGAGCGGGGTATCTCCGCCGCTTTTTTGGACTCCCAGAATGAAGCGCCGCGAATAAATGTTATTGGCTGCGCCTGTATTGATGACTGCCCAGCGCACGTCATAGTTAGTTGTGGGGTCTGTTGGATCGGTGTAGTTGTAGCTGTATCCTGCGATCTTCCCACTGGTGAAGTTGATCGCCACATGGCCACCGAGGGCGGTGACCGGGCTGCCTACGACAGCGTCGAAAACCGTAGCACCACCTAAATTGCAGGGATTGCCCTGCTGGTCCACGAAGGTAAGTGGTCCCGTCAACGGTTGATTCACAAACTGATCCATCTCCCGCTGCGCATAAACCAAGCTGCTGGAATCAGCACGGTTGCGTGAGTTAAGGAAAATCGAGGCGGGAACCAATTCGGCCACCGCCACCACTCCGACCACGAGCACCACAACGGCAATCATCAACTCGATCAGGGTAAATCCCTGTTGTCGCCGCTGCTTTCT
>JAUTXJ010000415.1 GCA_030838075.1 Acidobacteriaceae bacterium | reverse complement strand
GAATCCCCCGAACGAGGAGCTCTGGGCGTGATTGGCGAACAGGGAAGCGACACCAAGCGGCGCTTCGAACGCTTCCTTGAAAAAAAACATCTCGAGCCGCTTGAGTGGCAGGGCGCGCGCATTCCCGTTTATCGCAAATGGGTGCCTGTTCGTAAACGAGTTGGCAATGGCGACGTTTATTTGGTGGGCGACGCCGCGGCACAAGTGAAAGTTTCCACCGTGGGTGGCATCGTCACCGGTTTTCGCGGTGCGCTCGGTGTGGCGCAATCCATTCTGCACCATGGCCCCAGCGCAGAATTGCGCGCGCTTCGCCGTGAGCTAAGTACCCATTGGCTCATCCGCCGCACGCTGCACCATTTTCAGCAGAAAGATTATTCCCACCTTGTGGACCTCTTGGACGCTACCACCCGGGCATCGCTTGGCGAGATTAACCGTGACGAATCGACCCGGCTGCTATGGAACGTGATTCGGCGACAGCCCCAACTGGTGCTTCTCGGTTTGCGCGGACTGCTGATGGGCAAGCGAAATTCGTAATCCCAAGTTTGTGTCACAAGGGCAAAATGACCACCGCTCTATCCTTGCCTCGCTCAAGTGGTTTTAATGGTTCGGACGCTGCCCTTCTGCGCGCAGTTCTGCGATGATAATAGCCAGTCTGTTTAGCGCACGGTCCTCGCGCTTTCCATTCTTACAGGGAGCTTCGTTTTGCATATTTGCGTAATCGGGTGTGGTTATGTGGGGCTGGTGACTGCCGCGTGTCTGGCGGAAGCGGGACACGATGTAATTTGCTCGGATATTGATTTAGAGCGCATCGCCAAGCTGAATGCCGGCGTTGTTCCCATTTACGAACGACATCTCGATACTATCCTGGCGTCCGCGCGCAAAGCGGGCCGCATTTCTTATACATCCGACGCTGGAGAAGCCATTCGCGCAGGAGAAGCAATTTTTATTTGTGTTGGTACGCCTCCCAGGGAAAATGGCGAAGCAGACCTCTCCGCCATTGACCACGTCGCTCGTCAAATTGCCGAAGAAGCTCAATCCGCAAAGCTGGTCATCGAAAAAAGCACTGTGCCAGCGCGCACTGGACTCGAACTGCAACGCGCCCTGGGCGCATATTCGCGCAACGGCAACATCAAATTTCGTGTGGCCTCCAATCCTGAATTCTTGCGCGAGGGCACGGCGGTAGCCGATTTTTTTCATCCCGACCGTATCGTGGTCGGAGTGGAAGACGATGTTTCCGCCGCGCAGTTGCATGAGATTTACGCACCGATCCTCGAACATCGTTTTCATTGTCCGGTGCACCACGGCAAATGCCCGGTCGAACGCAAAGCTCCCTTCTTGGTCACCACCATCAATAGCGCCGAGCTCATAAAACACGCCTCCAACTCATTCCTGGCACTCAAAATAAGTTACGCGAACGTAATTGCCGACCTCTGCGAGAAGATTGGCGCTGACGTGGATGAAGTCACTCACGCCATGGGTCTCGATCCGCGAATCGGCAGCCAATTCCTCAAGGCCGGACTCGGCTTCGGCGGTTTTTGCTTCCCCAAAGACGTGCAGGCCTTCATTCATCTTTCCGCTTCTGTCGGCGTGGACTTCGACATCCTGAAAGCCGCCGAAAAGGTGAACAAGCAGCGCATCGACCGTTATTTTGACAAAGTACGGAAGGCTTTATGGATTCTGAAAGGCAAACGCATCGCCGTGCTGGGCCTGGCGTTTAAAGCCAACACCGATGACATTCGTTTCGCCCCCGCGCTCGAAGTTGTAAAACGGCTGCTCGATGAAGGCGCTCATGTTCGAGCCTGCGACCCCGAAGCCATGGAGCGGGCAAAACATTCATTTCCTCAGCTTCAATATCATGAAGATCCCTACGAAGCTTTGCGCGATGCAGACGCCGCGCTGGTCTGCACGGAATGGGATATTTTTCGCACCCTTGATTGGGTTCGCGCCGGGAAGCTCATGTCTCGCAAGCTGGTCATCGACGGACGAAATCTCTATTCGCCTCCGGTCATGCGGGAACTGGGCTTCGAATACTATTCTTTTGGCAGGGAAGCTCTGCGGCCCGGACGCACCACCGCCGGTTCTTAATCCAAAATCAAGCGCTTCGCTGCCGTGAGAACTCCTGTTTGAAATATGCCAGGGTGCGTTTCAATCCCTCTTCGAGATTTATTTTCGGCTCCCACTTTAAGATGCGTTTAGCTTTGCTTATGTCCGGGCAGCGCCGCTTGGGATCATCTTGCGGAAGCGGCTCAAATATAATCAGTGGCACATTATCGAAATGTTCCCTGATGCGCTCCGCAAACTCCAGTATGGTGATCTCCCGCGAGTTGCCGATATTTACCGGCATGTGTTCGTCCGACAGCATCAATTTATAAATTCCATCGATTAAATCGTCCACGTAGCAAAAACTGCGTGTCTGCTTTCCATCGCCGTAAATCGTCAGTGCTTGTCCGCTGAGCGCCTGAAACACAAAGTTAGGCAAAGCCCGCCCATCGTTCAGTCGCATCCGCGGTCCATAAGTATTAAAGATCCGCACAATGCGCGTATCCACTCCGTAATGGCGGTAGTACGCCATGGTCATCGCTTCGGAGAAACGTTTTGCTTCGTCGTACACCGCGCGTGGCCCCACGGAATTGACGTGCCCCCAGTACTCTTCTTTTTGCGGCGACATTTCCGGATCGCCATAGCATTCGCTGGTCGAAGCCATGAAAAACTTTGCGTTTTTACGTAACGCCAACTCCAGTGCGTTCTGCGTCCCAATCGATCCCACCATCATTGTCGCGATCGGATGCTTCAAATAATCGGGCGGGCTCGCGGGCGAAGCGAAATGCAGCACATAACCCACTTCGCCATCCACCTTCAGAGCGTCAGTCTTGCTGACATCCTCATTTTTCAATTTAAATTTGGCGTTCTGGGCCAGATGCCGGACATTTTCCGCCGATCCGGTAATAAAATTATCCACCGCGAGTACTTCCCAGCCTTCGGCAAGCAACCGGTCACACAAATGCGACCCCAGAAATCCCGCTCCACCCGTTACAACCGCACGCATTCATCCTCCAAAATATCGATTTGCCAGTGTAGCCTGCGCTCCGCCGATTGACCACCTCGCCATCGCAAGATACGATGCGTCCATCCTGATGACTTTTCGTAATAATTTTGCGCCCGCGAATGTACCGCCGCGCCGTTACTACGCCCGTCGCTCCAGCGGCCTCGGCCTCCTGCTTCTGATCGCTTTTATTTTCTGTTTCTTTTACGTGGGCCGCTGGCTGATTGTGGAGGATCCTCTCGACCACGCACAGGCTATCGCCGTCCTCAGCGGTCGTATGCCCCTCCGCGTCCTGGAAGCAGCCAGACTGTATCGCGCTGGCTACGCCCCGGAAGTCTGGCTGACGCATTCCACTGAACCAGGCAAATCGCTGCAAGAAATGGGATTGAAATATCTAGGGGAAGAGGATTACGACCGGGAAATTCTCATCCACGAAGGCGTGCCGTCCGGCGCCATTCATGTGCTTGAGCCGCCCATTCTCAACACTGCCGACGAAATCATCGCAATCAAATTCGCGTTGAACGCCCCGGCCCTGCGCACCGTGATCATTGTTACCAGCAAGCCGCACACACGCCGCGTCCACACTCTATGGCGTGTGCTTACTCACGGCGAAGGCCGCATTATCGTGCGCGCATCGCCCACCGATCCCTTCGACGCACAGCATTGGTGGCGCAATACCACTGACGCCTTGGATGTTGTTAGGGAAATTCTTGGCCTACTGAACGCCTGGACCGGCCTGCCGCTCCGACATCCGTAATTATCGAGCCAAATACAGTTCTTATCGGGCTACGGCCCGCCTAAAAAAATAGAAATCGCTTTCGCGGTGACTGGACTCGCTCATCTTGCAACTCCGGCACGTGGGGCAAGTCGCGCCCATCAAAAGCAGCCATGGGATTATCTATAAACAATGCGCGTGCCTTTTCTTCGCCAAACGCTTTCGCCACCACATCATATGCCGGCCGCAATTGGATAGGCCTGGAGCTGGTGTTGTGCGCGTCGCTGCATACAAAATGAATCAAGCCCGCCTCAATCCAACGCATCGCATCTTTCTGCGCCGCCGGGCCAAACCGCCCTATTAGCGCCCCTCCGGTCACTTGTCCGTAACAGCCACGGCGTACCCAGGTAATCAGCCGTTCCGGTCGCAATCGCAATAATCGATTGCGCTCTGGATGCGTCACAATCGGACGTATTCCCGCCAGCTGCATCTCATGCAAGGTCTGGTCCATCGCGGGCGGAATAGCAACTTCATTAAATTCCACCAGCAAATAATCCTTCTGATTCACGCAGAAGCGCGGCGCCTGCTGCTTCAACGCCGCAATATTCTCGGGGTTCATGTGAAAATCGCATCCCGTTGCCAGTTTCAGCCGGTCGCCAACTTCGGTCTGCAGCTCTTTGCACAGCGCCCGAATTTTTGGGTAATCGAAAAAATGCGTGTTGTTGGAATGTGGAGTCGCCACCAGGTGGGTGGTCCCATCGGCGATAGCCGCGTTGGCCATTTCCACCGATTCCTCCATCGTTTTTGGCCCATCGTCTAATCCGGGCAAAATGTGGCAATGCAAATCAATCATAGTGGTGTGTGCCTATCGCTGCGCTCTCTGTTTTATATTCGCTTATCTGGCGACGAGTACCAATATCCCTGTATGCGCCCGTAAACAAGCTGTAAACACCTACGCACTCAGCTTTTTTTTGTCCACGCTGAAACTGTTATATTTGATGTGTGTAAGTG
>JAUTXJ010000386.1 GCA_030838075.1 Acidobacteriaceae bacterium | reverse complement strand
TGACACCAGTAGAAGAGCAAGTCAAAGAGCTGGAAGAGAAAAAGAAGAAAATTAAGGCGCAGATCGATGCGGTTGAGGATCAGGCGCGTAAGAACGGTTTTGAAGCGGGACAATTACGCTGAAGTTTCGAGTTATTAGAAGTGCACGATTCGTTCGCGTATCAATCTCCGCTGCAGGCAAATCCGATGACCTGGTGCACGGCCCGGCGGTTGTTTCTTTTTGCCCAAGCTTGAGAATTTTGGGTCCTGACGCGGACAGTGCGTTGGCGTGCCGCGGGAAATTTCTGATGCAATTTTTCGCGCAGCTTGCGATGGGCACGGAAAAGACGCAGGCGCACGGCCACATTTGAAATGCCCAGGTGGTCAGCGGCTTCTTGAGTCGAGTAGTTTAAAACATCCATAAGCAGACACACCTGGCGCAGGTCGGGAGGTAGATCCGAGATCGCGGATGCCAACAGGCGGCGGGATTCCTGGCGCAGGAAGCCTTGCTCCGGATTGGCTGTCGCCGAAGGAATTTGCGCGGCCCAAGACTCATCGGAGCAATTACTGGATCGGTCCAGGGAAAAGATTTTTCCTTCACGGCGGCGCCGGATCACATCGATGGAAGCGTTCCTGGCGATGCGTGAGACCCAGGCGTGCATATCGTCGTGCGGACCGGTTTGTGCGCCGACAAACTGGTCGAGGCGTGCCACGGTCTTGAGCAAGGTTTCCTGTTGGACGTCTTCCGCGTCGTGAACATTGCCGGTCAACCTGAGGCTCGAGCGGTATAGGCCGGTGGCATAAGGCATAACCAGCTCTGCGAGGGCCTGACGATCGCCGGCGCGCGCGCTACGAAGCAGCGCGGAACGAGAATGCCAGTGTTGCAAATCGGTGGAAGCGCTCACGTTGGCCTCCGCGTTGTCGGTAGTGTTCATACCCTGGCATGAATGGCAGTTTCCTGCCCACCCAACGTGGCCCCGGAACATACACAAAACAAGGCACAATATGGCTGGGGACGTTCCTGCTTCTCCCATGGGTTTGACCGCTTCTGGGATTTCCTACCGCGAAATCGGTCACTTATGTGGCGGTGGAACAAGCGCCACGTAAGTTGCTTCGTAGACTGCGAAGGAACTCCATCACTCACTTTTTCACAGAGAAATCCACCTAGTACGAACGTCGCTCCTGCGGGGAGTTCTCTGAGTTACTTGTCTTCTCAAATTTCGCGCGGTAATGTCGCATGGATATGCCCCTTCATGCCAACGAGAGGATCGGCAGGAATGACGCTTGCCCTTGTGGCAGCGGCAAGAAATACAAACGGTGCTGCCTGGAGCAGCAATCTGCTACATACAGTCTTTGGGCGCAACAGCGGGATGAGTCCGACGAACTCACGCGCGCGATGATCCGATACGTCCGTAACAACCACGAAGATCTAGCGCAGGACGCATGGAAAGAATTTCACCTCGGCGAAGTTACTCGGCGCTTTTCGTGGACCGCTGACGAGCAGATGATCTTCATGCCCTACTTTCTGTTTCACTGGAATCCGGAGTTTGTGGGGCGGCGAAAGAAGGCTCTTCCGGATGGAGGAGTGATCGCGCATTCCTTTCTCCAGGCGAACGGACCCCAGTTGTCCGCTCGGCAACAGCAGATTCTCGATCAGGCCATGAAGCGGCCTGTAACCTTTTACGAAGTTGTGACGAGCAAACCGGGGGAGAGCTTTCAGTTAATCGATGTTTTGACTGGATCGCAGTCCGACGTGATGGAGCAGATGGCGTCGCAACAAGCGAGGCCCGGGGACCTTCTGTATGGTTCTGTGTGGACGTTGCCTGACTTCACAGTGCTGGGCTGCGCCGCGCCGATAAAGATCCCGCTTTCCTGGAAGGCAGAGATTATTGGCCTTCGGAAGATGCTGCGGCGAAGAATCGCGAGGCAAAAGCGGCCTCTGGATACAGCGGATCTGCGCCGGTATGCCGACGAAATTCGGGCGACATACTTGCTCATACGGGATTCGTTCAATACGCCACCGCGACTCTGCAACACGGACGGTGACCCGCTTGTATTTCATTCCCTTACGTTTCAAATCGAATCGGCGGAAAGTGCTTTTGAGGCCCTAGCTCCGCTGGCCGCGGGACGCTCCAAGGAAGAACTTTTGGAAGGTGTGGAGTTTGATGATCGAGCAAAGCTCCGGAGTGTGTCGTTCGACTGGCTCAAGAAGGGCAACTCAAAAATGCCAAGCTGGGAGAACACGATCCTCGGCAGCATCAAGATTTCGGTGGGTTCTTTACATGCTGAGGTGAATTCCGAGAAGCGCGCCAAGCGGCTTCGAAACGAAATTGAAAAACGGCTCCGTGCTAATGCGACTCACCTGAGGACCGTCGCTCAAACGGCAGACGAAATGGTTGCTAAGTTGCCGAAACGGAACAGCGCGCGGGAGAAGATTGATGAGGAAATCGTTGACGATATCCTTCGTGATCCAGAGGTAAGAAAACAATTTCGGGAAAAAATCCAGAAGCAAGTCGAGGCTTGGGCTTATCAGAAGATTCCAATTCTCGGTGGCCGGACACCGATGCAAGCGGTTCGCGATCCGGATGGGAGAGAAATCGTTGAATCGCTGCTCTTGGATTGGGAACGGCGGGCCGAAGAAGGCGGGTATCAATCTGGAATTCGCCCTGACTTCAATGCCGTCCGCAAGCTGTTGAAAGTCATGCCGCAAACATCCTGACATTCGCTCGTGGACGAATCCAACCGCGGACTCACCAACGGAATGGCAAGAACCACGAAATTATCGCGATACTTAAAGAGGAAGAAGGCTTGCCGAGTAATGGTAGCAATTTGAAAGTGAGGGGAAGCACAGCAGGCTTCCCCTCGCTTAAGTATTCTTAGGCAGTGGCCGCGGAGGCTTCTTTCTCGATGGGGGCGCCAATGAGGTTCCCCCACTCGGTCCAGGAGCCGTCGTAATTGCGCACGTCTTTAATGCCGAGGAGATATTTCAGCACGAACCAGGTGTGGGAGCTGCGCTCGCCGATGCGGCAGTAGGCGATAACTTCCTTGTCGCCGGTAATCCCTTTGGAGCCGTAGAGCTGCTTCAAGGCGTCAACACTCTTGAATGTGCCGTCTTCGTTGACGGCTTGCGACCAGGGAATACTTGCGGCGCCTGGGATGTGGCCGCCGCGTTGCGCGGTTTCGCTCATACCCGGAGGAGCGATGATCTTGCCGGAAAATTCGTCCGGGGAGCGGACGTCCACCAACTGCGCTCCGGACTTTTTGTCGACCGCGGCGAAAACATCGTCGCGTTTTGCGCGGATGGAGGCGTTGGGGGTTTTCACCTTGTAGCCCGCGGCGCTCACGGTGGGCTTGGCGGTTGTGAGCGGGCGCTTTTCTTCCACCCACTTTTTACGGCCGCCATTCATGATCAAAACTTTGTCGTGGCCGTAGTATTTCAGTTGCCAGAAAGCCCAGGCAGCAAACCAATTATTATTGTCGCCATAAAGCACGATGGTGGTTTCGGGAGATATTCCAGCTTTGCCAAGCAGGGTTTCAAAGGCTTTGGGATCGGCGAGATCGCGGCGGATGGCGTCCTGCAATTCAGTTTGCCAGTTCCAGGCAATTGCTCCGTCGATGTGACCCTGGTCGTAGGCGGTGGTGTCAACGTCCACTTCCACCACACGAATTCCCTGATCTTTAGCGTGTGTTGCGACCCATTCGGTAGTAACTAAAACTTCTGGATGAGCATAGTCAGACATTGTTCGGTTCCTTCCTAGATTTAGAATCAAAAAGCGTAACGCAGAGCGGGCCGTGAAGCATCACTTTTTTTCCGGCCGAGAGACGCAGCGCTGAGCGTGTTGAATCTCACACTTGAATGAGCTGGCCCTCTCGGGATTCCCATTCGATGCGCACCAGCCAATCGAAGTGCATACCTTCGGTTTTAAGCCAGGCTTCGAGGGCTTCTCTGGAATCGGCACGAAACTCCGCGAACATTTTTCCTTCAAGCATGTTCACCATGACGCGTTCGGCTTTGGCCGCATGACCTGTTTGCATGCGCCGCATCAGGGCCTCAGCACCCTGGCGGGTAAGGCAAGCCAAGGTGTGCTGGCTTAAGTAGAGTGGCATCAGCGCTCCCAAAAATTCAATTTGCGCATCGGAGGCAGATAATTAGACGCCTCATCTACCTGTACCGATAGACAGTTAGTTGCCACAACACACGATTTGTAACGCGAGTGAGGCTGCTGGTCGGATGGTACTACACTCGTGTGGGCATCCATGGAGCAATGGGAATATGAGACATTCTTTTGACTTTTTGGCATTGGGCTTCTTGGCATTGATTCTAGGGCTCACCTTTGGCGGGCCTTGCGCATATGGCGGTCCGCACACTGGACATACCGCAGAACTTACCGGTGAGGTTCTCAGTGCGACCGGGAAACCGGTGGCAGGCGCGGTGGTGACTTATCAGTCAGGCGGTGGACACACAGCTCACGTCGTACATACGGATGCGCATGGGCGGTTTATGATCGTTAAGCTACGCCGGGATAACTACGATTTACGGGCTTCCTCGCATGGTTTGTTTTCAACCTGGGAGAAAAACGTGATGGTGCGATCCGGTGAGGTGAAATCCGTCACCTTGCGTTTGACGGACGGCGCGGAGGCGGCAAAATCTTCGGTGGTCTTTCCTGGTCGATAAGGGCATACGTACGTAGTCTGATGGAAGTACTAGCGAGCCAGATTCAAAGAAGAGCCAAAAACACTATTTAAGTCTTTTACAATCTGTATATTGCAGGGGAACGGTTCACGACCGCTTCTCGGCCTTAGAGTAGTACTAGCTGGTGGGTACTGCGGCTGGTGGGTCGGGTGGTCCATTGAGGCGAACATACCGGGTCTGTAACTTACTAAGAACGGGTTGGGGGCCGCGCGGGGACAGCGGCTCCGCAAGGGGTCGTGTGCGAGCTACCCAACCCGCCTTTGTGCTCCTCCTCAAATATTGGCCCATCTTTGACCCTATGCCTGTTTCCAGACAGACCCTGGCCCGAAACCGCCCTAGAAGATCTGAAACTTGGTCGGTCTATGGAACCCCGCGGGACTTCTAGGAGTTAAGCAGGGCGGGCTTTTTTGTTGCGGGCAACTTCCTTTAACCATTCCCAGGTGGCTTGTGCATTGCGATCCCACGTGTGATTTTGCGCCGTGCGGATCGCGTGGGATCCTAATTGTGCGCGGAGGGTTGGGTTGGCGATCAAGGAGCGAAGAGCTGTGGCGAGTTCCTGAGTATTTTGCGGGTCGCGCAGAATGATGCCGTCCGAGCCGCCGGTAATGATTTCATGGGCTCCTGCTCGCGAACTGGCGATCACCGGTAAGCCACAGGCCATGGCTTCGATAATGGGCAAGCCGTAGGCGTCTTCAAGCGACGGGCCGACGTACGCGTCTACCGCGGCGTAGAACTGCATGACGTTGGAAGATGTCGGCAAAAAAATTACGCGATCCGTTATTCCGTAATCGCGAATCATTTTGTCGTACGGATCGCGGACGTCTTTACCGACTACCAAAAGTTTCCACGGCAAATCGCGGATAAGGGATAAGGATTGCAGCAGAGCGGCGAGGCCCTTGGTTCTCCAATCATTCCCAATCAGCAGCAGCGCGAAATCTTCCGTAGATAAATTGAATTGTTTGCGGGCGGTGGCGCGTTCGGCAAGTCTGAGGGGAACAGAGAATACCTGCACATCGACTCCGTAGCGTATGACTCGGGTATCGGCGGGGTGAAAATACTTTTGCAGTAACGCGGCAGTCGAAGCTGAGATCGCGGCTAAGGAAGTTGTGGTGCGGCGATAAATCCGGTTTTCGAGAGCCATGATCAGACGATAGTAGACTCGGCGATGTGCCAGGCGGGGCCAAGTGGCGAGCGGACTGCCGCGGAAATTTAATTGCGGCAGAACTTGACGGTAGAATTCGTGGAATACGACGTGGACACTAATGGCGTCGGCGTCCGTAGCGTTAATACCGGCGGAATATAAGAGATCGTATTTTGCGTTGTGGAATGCGGCATCCCACCAACGGCAAATGCGATTGGCAAAAAACCAGAAAATGTATTGCAACAAGTGTGGGCCGCGGATGGAGGGCACTTTATGCCAAAGCAGGCGATTGCTTTTTTCCGAACAATCGCGGTCTGATCTCGCCGGGTTGCCGTATTTGTAGCGGGTAACGCCGCGCAAATCCTGAACCTGCTGCGCGTAAATATGAATTTCGGCGTCCGGCTCGACGGCGAATCTTTCCAACTGTTCGACGATGCAGCGCTCGGTGCCGTGGCTGCGGTCGAGAAAAGGGGAAATTACCGCAATGCGCACTAGCGTGGCCGCTGACGAGGGTTGCCCGCCGGGGCGGATACGTTAGCAAACTGCGAGGAAAGGGCCAGACTCGGCAAGCGAAATAAAATACCCAGCAGCGTCCAAAAGTAGGCGTTAATCACGAAATCTTCGTAGGCCTGCATGGAAGTGAAGGTCATCGGCAATAACAATACGACCGCGTATAAAAAGATGGCGAAGGCGATGGGAAACCACGGCGATCCTTTCAATTTTTTAACGACTTTCCAGGCGGAAACGATGATCGCAATACTCATGACCAGCCAAAGAATAAGACCGCCAATTCCCATTTCTACAACCAGGGCGCCGAATCCGCTCTCCACACCAACGCCCATGGGCGCGCCGTGAAAAATTTTAGCGACATATTGAACGCCGAGGGAGCTGGTTCCGATACCGAAGCCGTAAGGCCAGCGGTCATAGTTGAAGGCGCCCAAAAAATTACGCAGTGGGTAGTCCCAGGTGCGGGTTTGCAATTCGCTCGCGGAACTGCCGGGAGTTAAAGTTTCGGAATAAATTGCCAGGCGCGCGAACAGGGCATCCGGAAAAACAAAGAATAACGCTACTATGGCGAGCCCGATGGCCAGCGCGGCGCGCTGCACAGTGCGGAAAACGCGGATAACCTCGCGCTGGCGCCAAGGCGCTCCCCACAGGAAGGCAGCCACGATGAGGAGCGCCTCTCCGGCGGTCCACAAAAAGACTCCGCGAGAACCTGACAGCAGCACCGCGGCGTAGACGACCGCCAGGGAAATAAACGCAATATTTCGCCCGCGACGGTGACGCAGCAAAAGGTAGCCAGTGAAGGCCAGCATCAGGACCCATGCAATCAGCAGATAATTGGTGTAGCGTCCGGCGCTAACAAATACCGAAGGGGCCCGATAGGAAGTAAGACCGGTGATCGGAGAAACGCGATACAAAGTGCTCATTTCGCGAATTTCCTCCGCGGGCCTGGCGGGATTCAGGAACGAGGGACCAATGATCGACTGAGCGACGCCGAGGCCGGTGATGATTATTGCAAGCCAAGCGTTGACGCGAAAAAAACGGCGAAGATCCACTTCGGAATTAAGGAGCGCGTAGCCGACAAAATACATCG
>JAUTXJ010000375.1 GCA_030838075.1 Acidobacteriaceae bacterium | reverse complement strand
AAATCCCTCCCGCCAGAACGCGTCGCTCATCAATGACAACGCCCCCGCCGTCAATCCATGAAACGCGCTCTTCGCGCACAACAACCCATCTCGCCGCGTGTTCATGCGCGCAAATTTAATCGCCGCTTCCACTCCCTCACTGCCGCTGCTGCAAAAAAACACCTTCTTCAACCCGCCGCCCGCAAGATCGCAAAGCCTTTTAGCCAGCTCCCCAGCCAGCTCCGGTACGTGACTCTGCAGCATCACCGGCCCGCGCGCCTCCAATTCCTTCCGCAGCGCCTCAACAATATGCGGGTGATTGTGCCCCGTGTTGTGGACGCAATACCCCGACAAAAAATCCAGGATCCGCCTGCCATCGTCCGTGAAAAGTTCCGCGCCTTCGCACCGCGCATAGCGCACATTCATATCCAGCAGCTCGAGCAGCGCCACCCACTGTGGATTTACATAATCGGAATAAGCGCTTGCTGTGGATACCTGCGTGTCAACAACAACAGTCATAGATTTCGGCATGATCAGAAAGATGCCTCCACCATTGGCGAGGATGCATTAACAAAAATTCAGGTTCAACAATCGGGGTTCAGAAATATGACGGCGAAACTCCTCGCCTTCGGTACACCCTGCTTTGTCTTTATATGAGGATAAAACGCAGAACCACCACGTCCGCGTCGTTCAAAGTTTCAAGTTTTGTGCCCACGTGGCAAACGCATGCCACGCCGCCGTTTGCCCGATCGGGAATCGTATCTGCTGCACAAAAATCAAAAACACGCTGGCCCAGATCGTCGCGCGATGAATCTTGTGCGTGGACCACAAGTCATAAACCATAATCATCAGCAGGAACGCGTAGGACATTATTGCTGCCGCTAAGGGGTTACGGTGAACCAGCGGAATCGGCCAACGCGCGATCGCCGCAATCATCAACGCCACCGTCGCGATGATGATAATCCTCTTGTGCGCCGCGGAATCAAATCGCGCCCTATACGCAAAAAACACCAACACCCCAAAAATCACCATGTCGGTTATCGGGATGATGTAGAAAGTTTTTGGATCAATGCCCGGAGGCCCGCTGCTCCGCCCCAATGAATTGGTAGCCGCCCATACTCCAACCACCACCATCAAGCACGCAAGTAAGAACCCCGCGATCC
This sequence comes from Acidobacteriaceae bacterium, assembly GCA_030838075.1. Taxonomy (GTDB): domain Bacteria; phylum Acidobacteriota; class Terriglobia; order Acidiferrales; family UBA7541; genus Acidiferrum. The sequence continues at coordinate 1,976 of JAUTXJ010000375.1, read as the reverse complement.
CAATGCGTCGATGAACATCCGTTCGCCCGGATGCGACGAGCGTCGTCTGCACCAGAAGAAATAGAATCCAGCTCGAAAATATCGCCCCATGAAAATGAACGATCATGCTTGGCAACGGCGCGTGAAACATCCCCGCCAAATAGTACGTGTGTGCAAATCCCAGAAATACTGAACCCAGCAGCAACACCGCCATCCCCGAAAAAAACACATGATCATACTTGCGCCCCGTAACCCCGGCACGCACCTTTACCGTGCTACTCGCTACAGCTGTCGCCATCGTGTCTCCAGATTGCGCAATCGTTCAGAGTTAACCGGGAACTTGCGAAGAGATTGCCCGCATTGTATACCCGATTCCCCGTTTCCGGCGCACTCTTCCCGCCGCTGGCGCTAGAATCCGTGATAAGCCGCTCGTTTTACCGGACCCGCGGTTCTATTCGCCTTTGAACTCGGGTTCTTGAAGTTGAGCCTTTGAAGTTGGGTGCCCCATTCTTGCGGTTTTTGCAAGGGTGGGGCTTTTCTCTTCGCGCCATTAGCTAGATCATCTCTTTGAACTATTTCTTCCACCGCGGCGTCTGGTAACTTGACGAGGGGAGCCACTGCGTTTGCCTCGAACAGGATCATCTATGCAGGAGCTGGTTCTGATCCAGCCAGGTCGCACGGCGGAGACCGATCTTCAGCGTGGCGCTACCGAAGCCGTCCTGCGCCGCGAATTTGAAGAACGCCTCGCCGAATGCGGCCCGCTGGCCTTCCGCGTAGCTCGCAGCGTCCTGCGCAACACTGCCGACGCCGAAGACGTCGCCCAGGACGCGATTTTGCGCGCCTACCGCCGCTTCAATAAATTTCGCGACCGTGGACGCTTCAAGGCTTGGCTCGTGCGCATCACCTTTCGACTCGCGCTTGATTGCGCCAAGTCCTCCCACCGCCGCCAGCATCGCGAAACGTTGTGGTCTCGCCCAGAACGCCAGCCCGCTCCCCCAACGGCCGAAGATCTGGCGGCAGCGAATCAGTTTCGATCGCGCCTGGATCGCGCCGTGGACGAGCTCCTCGAAAAGCAGCGCTTGGTCTTGCTGCTGTCCGCCATCGAGGGTCACACCCTGGAAGAAGTTGCGGCCCTGCTAAACATTCCCATGGGCACAGTTAAGTCCAGATTATTTTTTGCCCGCAAACAACTAGCGGAGAAATTGCGATGACATGCCACCACTATAAACAAGCCTTACTGGAACTTGCCGCCGCCGGCCCTGAAACTAATCCTGACCCGAAGCTGCAGGCGCATCTGCAATCCTGCTCTTCCTGCCGCAGCGCTTTCGAAAACGAGCGCAGCCTGTTTGCCTCCATCGACTCCTGCCTGCGTTCTTCCGCTAACGCCGAAATTCCATCCTCTTTCATTCCCGCTGTTCGCGCACAGCTGCAGCGAGAATCTCCCGCCGCTCAAGAAGCACCCATCACAAACCCGCTGTTGTGGCTTCCAGCCATCGCTGCCGCCGCAATTATTCTCTTCATCTTCGCGAGCCAGTATCGCCGGGTCAAATCGCAGCCCACCGCCGAACACTTCGCGACGGAGCGAACTGAATCTCCGGTTGCGACGGCGACAACCGCGGCAAGTCCGTCACAGGCTACTACCGCTCCGATAACTGCTGCCGTTGGGAAACGCTTTGCCACTAAAGCCATAATCATGCCCGACAAGAATCCCGTGCGCGCCAGCAGTGGCGATCCCGAAATCCTGGTTCCGCCCGATCAGGAAATTCTCCTGGCCCGCTATGCGGATCAATTCAGGCGCCATCACCAGTCATCTGCCACTTTGCTGACGGAAGTCACCCCGGACCAAAGAGATCAGTTACAAGTGCCGTTGATCCAAATCGCCGAGCTCAACGTCAAGCCTTTAGCGCCCGAACAGAAAAATGACCAGAAATACGACCAGGAATCTGACATCCGCGAAAAGTAACAGTTGATTTGACCAGGAGAATCCCGATGAAAGC
>JAUTXJ010000369.1 GCA_030838075.1 Acidobacteriaceae bacterium | reverse complement strand
CTCAGCCTCCATCGCGGGATCTAAATATTAAAGTTCATCTCAGAAGCTCTACAAAAACTTCGTTCGATACGCTGAGCCTTGCAGGCGCCAAGCGAACCCCTGGGCCGTTCCATTCCACCAATCCCGACGACGCCAGAGGATCGAAGCGCGACGCCAATTTTACAGCGTAATCTTTTTCAATTCGCGACACGTCGATACCGTCAAGCTGCCGTAAACCCAAGAATAATTCTTCTTCCAGGGCGGCCTCGGGCGTCAATCGTTCCAGTTGCTCGACCGGCAAAAAGCCATTGTGTATCGCATTTACGTAGCCCGCCGCGTCATGTGCATTAGCCCACCGTTGAACTCCTGAGAACGAGTGCGCGCCCGCGCCAAATCCCAGATAAGCTTCGCGGCGCCAATATTTCAAATTGTGACGCGATTCCAACCCCGGCTTGGCCCAATTGGATATTTCATAATGGTGATAGCCCGCGGCAGAAAATGCAGTCTGAGCGAGTTCATAAAATTCGGCCATCTGGTCTTCAGTGGGCACTGCGCCGGCGCTATAACGCTTGCCCCCTTTTAAAAGCTCGGTCCCGAGACGGCTCTTCTCATCCACTTCGAGGATGTACACAGAAACATGCTCGGGAGCCAATTCGACAAGGCGATCAACGGATTCGCGCCAACTACCCGGAGTCTGCAGCGGCAACCCGGCAATCAGGTCGAAGCCGATATTTGAAATGCCCGCTTCGCGAAGAATGGGAAGGGCGCGGTAAATATCCGCACGACGGTGGATGCGCCCCGAAGCGGCCAGCTCGGCATCAGAAAAAGACTGCACGCCGAAACTTACGCGATTAATTCCGGCGCGGGCCCATGCGGACGCCTTCTGCGCTTCCACCGTTTCAGGATCGGCTTCCAGTGTCACTTCGGCTAGATCGCATCGAAACGAATCGCGGACGGTGCCCAGAATATTTTTCAGATGCGCGGGATCAAGCAAACTGGGCGTGCCGCCGCCAATATAAACCGTGTCTACGGTAGCGTTTTCAGATATAGCGGGCACAAGCTCGATGCCAGCCGCCGAATACAAATCCCGGTAAGTCTTCATTTCACGGCAAACGGCGCTCACATATGGCGCGAACCGCGAGGAGGAAACGACTCCAGTATGAAAATTGCAATACGTGCATTTCGTTTGGCAGAAAGGGACCTGCACGTAGATGCCGAGACTGGTCATTTGCACAAAAACTTTAACACAGCATGGCATTGCGCGCAGGCGGCAACGGGCTTTACTAGCGCGGAAATGAGGCTTGTTTCGAGATCACTTTCACTTGCAGGTGACGGTCGCGCGGCCCATCGAATTCGCAAAAGAAGATACCTTGCCAGCGGCCTAGCAGCAGCTTGCCGCCTTCCACAAAAATTGTTTGGCTTGCGCCCACCAGCACGGACTTCATATGCGAATCAGAATTTCCCTCGGCATGCCGGTAAGGTCCTTCAAACGGGATCAAGCGGTCAAACGCTCCCTCAAGATCGCTGGCCACATCGGGATCCGCGCACTCGTTGATCATGATTGCCGCCGTTGTATGCGGTACATACACGTAGCAAACGCCGCTGGCTGCGCGCGACTTCTCAACGGCTTGCTGCACCTGTTGCGTCACGTTAACAAGCTGCGTGCGGCGAGTGGTTTTCAATTTTAATGTGTGGATTGGCACCAGGCACCAGCTTGTCGCGATGGGTTAAGACAACTGAACTATACAATGGTGACCAAGATTTTTGCTGCCGCACAGTTTTTGCAACTCCGTCAATCCGCCCGGCCCCCACCTCGCTAGAAATGGCAACAGACAAAGCTCCCTCGATTGCAGGACTTTGTGAGGATAGAGCAACTGCTCGAGGAAGTTCTCATATACCGCCAGCAGAGTCGCTTTGGCGTCCTGCGCACGGCCAGTCTTACGGCGCAGCTTATCGATCTGGAAGTCAATCTTTTTGCGGGCCGTATCAACTGCTCCCTGCAACGTAGGATCGAGCTTCTTCAGCTGGCCGTGCAAGTGGTCCAACATTTTCATTAATTGTTTATGGTTGCGATCGAAATCGCGGGACAGATCCTTAGGAACGGACGCTAGCTCCATTCTCCGGCGAACTTCCTGCGAGCCAGCCCAGATATCTTCCACTCTAAGTTTGTAGGCCTGCAGTAATTTGGCGGCCTTGATATCCACCAGCGTGAAATCCGGGCGCGACAGAATCACGGGCATGCGCCCAAGCACGTGTTTATACACCACTTCGGACTGCGCGAAATAAGCAATCTCCGCAGCTCCCCCAATATAAGCGACGGTAGGCAGCAAATAGTCCTGCACCACCGCGCGTAAAAGAGCGCTTGGGCTGAAATCCTCCGACGTGCTTTCAATAGTCTTGAGCAATTCTGCTGTGGCCCAGTGCTTTTCTCCGGATTGAAATTTGCCAGGGCCAGTCGACAGAATTGGTTTTCGCACGCCATCGCTGGTCTGTCCTCTTTCTCCGCACTGATTGCCCATGTAAAACAACAGGGTGCTTTTTGCTGTCACTTTAACTTGGGCGGAAAATCCGGCCGATTCCAATTCCTTGCCACGCTTCATCAATTTTTCATTCAAAGCGTCGCGCTCTTCGACAGCCTGCCGATAAATCGGAACTGCGATCCTGTGGAGCCCAGGATCAAGCGGATCAAGCAGGATCAGTCCTTGCTGCGAAAATAATCTGGCAAATAATTTGGCGAACGCGCTCCCGTACGTTTCGCCGCGGTTGTAGCTTTCTTTCAAAAACTGGGCCAACAGCACGCTGCCCTGTTTGACAAGCAGTTCAGCGACGTCGTGAACCTGTTCATCGATTTGCGCGCCGAGCAATATCTTGCCGACCGGGCGTCCCGCCTCCTGTTCCCCAGGCGCAGCAAGCTCGAAGCGCCTCAGCTGCCCGTCTTGAAACCAACTCACATGGCGGACTTCGTCAACGTCATGATCTTCCGTGGCCATCCAGAAGACCGGCGCGGCCTCAATGCCTGAGCGCGTCAGCTCGTTTGCAACTTGAATGGCGCTCAGCGCCTTATAAAACGAATACGCGGGACCGCTGAAGAGTCCAACTTGTTGCCCGCTGACAATCGCGACAGCCCCATTTTCCAAGCGATCGATATTTGCGAAAACCGACGGTCCCGCGCCAAACGCAGTGTTTTGTGCGCGCAAGATTGCGGCCACCGCGCTCCTTCGTTCCTTTGGAAAATCCAACTCGCGGGCTACAGCGGGAACAGATGATATCTTCGGTGCATGCGCGTAGAACGCCTGCACTTTTGAAAAATTATCTAAATATTCGAGGAAAAGCTTCGACTGGCGGGGCAGCTTGTGGGACGCGAGGGCACGACAGTCCATGAGCCGTTAGATGATACCCGCGCGGAAACGTCTCATCAAAGGGCCCAATTTTTACAGATCACGCCGAAGCCATAATGGGCTGTTCAATGGTGGCCAAGATAGAGCTGATTCGCGACTTATGCTCGTCGGTAAGTGGCTGCAATGGCAGCCTGGGATTTCCTCCGCGGTAGCCGCGCTGGTCCATAACGTACTTGACCCCGGCGATGCCAAACTTCGAGACGATCTGGTTAGAGGCCCGCAGCAATACCTTTTGCAGTTCGCGGGCTTGCTCCCATTGACCTTGGCGAAAGAGCTCGTAGAGTGTCGCGCATTTCTCTGGAAGTGCGCTTGCCAAGGCTAAAATGGCTCCGCGCGCACCAACCGCAAGGCAAGGAAACACCGTGGCCGCTGCGCCTACCAGCACCTGAAATTGCGGCGGCGCGCCCGCGATCATCTCGGAAATACGCTGAACATTTCCAGAGCTGTCCTTAATACCAATAATGTTTTGATGTTCGGCGAGCGCGATAGTCTCGGGCGCCTCGAGCGCGACCCCTGTAAAAATTGGCACCGAATAAAGCATTACCGGGATGGGTGATTCGTCGGCGACCCGGCGGTAATGGGTGATGAGCACCTCGGGCTGGTACGCGGGCTTGTAGTAATAAGGCGTCTTCACCAGCGCCGCGTCATATCCCAGCGCGGCGGCTCGCTGCGTTCGCTCAATGGTTTCCGCTGTGGATTCAGAACCGCAGCCCGCGAGGAGTTTTTTCCCCGGTGCCGCGGTTTCCTTGACCGCCGCAAGAATGCCGTCCATTTCCTTGGAGCGCAGCAGCACCGATTCTCCCGTGGAGCCGAGCACAACGTACCCCACCAGAGCGGTTTGGTTGTAGCGGCCGATATTGTGTTTCATGCCCTCGAGCGACACGGAACCATCCGCCGCGAAAGGTGTGGTTAGAGCGGGATAAACTCCTGACAGATCCAGCATTGAATTCCCCATTTGTCAGCGTAACGACAGCTTGTCAAAAATATCGCCGCCACGTCAGTCCGCGGGAGTCGGGCTTTGCGAAGCCGCGACGCTTCCGCGATGTAAATCCTGAAGCGCCGCAACTTCCGTTCCCTGCTCCAGCAACGCCCGTATTCCTCGAGCGGCAGCGTGTGCGGCCGCCAGCGTCGTGATGCACGGAATGTTATAGCGGATTGCCGCGCGGCGGATAGATTTTTCGTCGTAGAAAGATTCGCGCCCGAGCGGAGTATTGATGACCAGATCGATCTTCCCGGTCTTCACCAGGTCCACGATGTTGGGCCGGCCTTCGTTCACCTTAAAGACTTCTTGTGCTTCCACTTCCGAATCGGCCAACGCCGCAGCGGTTCCTCGCGTGGCCAGCAACTTGAAACCCAGCGCCTGTAATTCTTTTCCTAGCGGGCCGACGTGTTTTTTGTCGCGGTCGTTAACGCTCATGAATACGGTGCCCTTGCGAGGCAGCCGTTGGCCCGCAGCAAGTTGCGCCTTTGCGAATGCCAGTCCGTACGAAGTGGAAATCCCCATCACTTCGCCGGTGGAGCGCATTTCCGGGCCGAGAATGGTGTCCACACCGCGAAATTTATTAAACGGGAACACCGGCGACTTCACCGAGTAGAATTCATGCACCGGGATTTCTGAAACGCCGTGATGAACAACCAACGGCAATTTCATGGCGGATAATTTTTTGCCGGCCATCAATCGCGCCGCAACTTTCGCAATGGGCACGCCAGTGGCCTTGCTCACAAACGGCACAGTCCGCGACGCTCGCGGGTTCACTTCAAGCACGTAAACGGTGTCCCGCTGTATCGCATACTGCACGTTCATCAATCCCACGACCTTCAAAGCCAGCGCAAGCCGCTTGGTATATTCGCGAATGGTATCCAGAATCTTGGGCGACAAGCTTACCGGCGGTAACACGCAGGAAGAATCGCCGGAGTGCACCCCGGCTTCTTCGATGTGCTCCATGATTCCGCCGATCACCACTTCCGTTCCGTCGCACAACGCGTCGACATCCACTTCCGTGGCTTCTTCCAGGAATTGATCAATCAGCACCGGGCGCGCGGGACCCATCAGCGCAGCCTGTGCTACATATTCCTGCACGGTATTGACGTCGTAGGCGATCACCATGGCGCGGCCACCCAAAACGTAGCTGGGACGCACCAGAACCGGCATGCCAATCTCACTCGCTACGCGCGCGGCCTCTTCGGGAATCAGCGCCGTGCCATTTCGCGGTTGATGAATTCGCAATTCGTCAAGCAATCGTCCGAAGCGGCGGCGATCTTCGGCCAGGTCAATCGATTCTGGCGCGGTGCCGATGATCGGCACGCCGTTGCGTTTCAGTTCCAGCGCGAGGTTCAGCGGCGTCTGCCCGCCAAACTGCACGATCACGCCATGAGGCTTTTCGCGCTCGACCACAGCCAGAACATCTTCAAGAGTCAGCGGTTCGAAATACAACCGGTCCGAGGTGTCGTAGTCCGTCGAAACCGTTTCGGGATTGCAATTGACCATGATGGTTTCGAAACCATCTTCGCGCAGCGCAAACGAAGCGTGGCAGCAGCAATAATCAAACTCAATGCCCTGCCCGATGCGGTTCGGCCCGCTGCCCAGAATGATGATTTTTGGCCGGGACTGCGCGTCGGATTCGTCTTCGTCTTCATAGGTCGAGTACATGTACGGCGTAAACGATTCGAATTCGGCGGCGCAAGTGTCGACACGTTTGAAAACCGGACTGACGCCATAACGGGCGCGTTGCAAGCGCACCGCGGCAGCAGTGGTCTTCCACATCTGCGCCAGCTGCTCGTCGCTCGTTCCGTGACGTTTCACTTCGCGTAACAATTCCTTCGA
>JAUTXJ010000320.1 GCA_030838075.1 Acidobacteriaceae bacterium | reverse complement strand
GTCATGACGATGGTTAATTTTGTGCGCAGCCGTAGCTGCATGAAAGTCCCTATTCCGCGCCAGCGCGGTCAGCGCCATATTCTTTGAGCTTATTGTGCAGAGTTTTGAGGCTGATTGCGAGAAGGTCTGCGGCGCGTGTCTTATTGTTGCCAGTGGCACTTAGGGTTTGCAGGATAAGCTCGCGCTCCATGGCGTCAACGGTGGTGCCCACGGGGAACTTGATACCGGAAAGATCACTGGGTCCCTTGGCGGCGGTGCGGCCGAACTCCTCGGGCAGGCACGAACGAGTGATTAATTCCTTCTCGCACATAATGCAGGCGCGTTCCAGGATATTGCGCAACTCGCGAATATTGCCTGGCCAGGTATGACTCATGAAAATATCGAGCACTTCCGCTCCGATGCCCCGGACATGTTTGCCGTGTTTGGAGTTAACATCGCGCAGGATGTAGTCGACGAGTAGAGGAATGTCTTCTTTGTGTTCGCGAAGCGGCGGTAAATTAATATGGAAAACGTTCAAGCGAAAAAATAAATCCTGACGCAAATCTCCGCTGGCTACGGCCTGCTCGGCGTCTTTGTTTGTAGCGGCGAGCACGCGCACATCTACCGGCGTTTCGCTTTTACTGCCGAGGCGGCGAACTTTGCGATCCTCCAGCACACGCAACAGCTTGGCCTGCGTAGGCGCGGGCATTTCTCCGATTTCATCGAGTAGCAGCGTCCCAGCGTCAGCCAATTCGAAACAGCCGATGCGCCTTTCCGCAGCACCGGTAAATGCGCCGCGCTCGTGGCCAAAAATTTCGCTTTCCATGAGCGTTTCGGGAATTGCCGAGCAGTTGATTGCCACAAACGGGCCACCGGCACGCGGCGACAATTTGTGAATGGTGCGCGCCACGATTTCCTTGCCCGATCCGGTTTCGCCGGTGATGAGCACGGAAGCAGAACTGGGCGCGGCCATTTCGACCAGACGCATCACGTCCTGCATGGGCTTGGAACCGCCAACCAGGTCGCCAAGTCTGCCAGATTCCCGCAGTTGTCTCTGCAATACCACCAGCTGGCGGGCATCGCGTGCGCGCCTCAATGCGCGATCCAGCAATGCGTGCAGGACCGGGCCCTTCAGCGGTTTTTCGATGTACCAGAACGCGCCGGCTTCGATAGCCGCTACCGCGCGCTCCTCACTACCTCGCCCGGTAATAATGATCGCCGGAACATCGTGAAGCTCCGGTCCGAGCTGCTTCAGCAGGTCCAAGCCATTCATGCCCGGCAACTCGACGTCGGCAATCAGCGCATCGGGCTGGAAAGTGGCGAATTTTGCCAGCGCATCTTCGGCATTGCTCACCCCCAGAACTTCACATCCCCAGCGTTGCAATAATTGTTCGTAACCCTTGCGTGCGTTGTCTTCGTCTTCGACGATCAGAACGCGGTCGCGGCGCTCGGACGCTTCGAGAGCGCGAACCGCGCCCTTCGCTTCTTCCGCCATGTGTAAAAAACCTCTCCGCCTATCGTGGTTTTGGCTATCTAGAAAGCCGCTTGACTGGGCAATCTCGACTCTAACAAGCCCATGAGTGCTTGCCAAGTTTTTGGTAACTTTTTTGTTAGAGCAATCGTGAAAATCAACGCGTGCTAATCAAGATGCTGCAGCCGCGCCATGCGTTATTCTTTCAGCAAGTAGAGCACTCTTTCCAGCTCCAATTCCAGCTTTGCGCCCTTCGGCAAGTTCAGCTCATGTCCGCGCCCGGATTCCTCGAGGTAAGCGGTCAGGGCTCCGAGGGCTGCACCTTGTGCGGCTTCTTTTTTATCTTTGTTCTTCACCCCTTGAACCGCGCCGCCCGCTGCACCGGCCGCTGCGGCTTGGGCGGCGTCCTGTTGCGTGCTACTGCGTCCTTCGATTAGGCCCTCCTGACTGGGTCCGGCAGGTTTAACACTGTGATCACCTGGAACGTTTACCACTTCTGCGACGATGGGGAGTTTGCCGAATTTGGTATAAATGTCGTCAAAGGTCAGCCAGATTTTTGCGCGCCCGGTGACGCCAGCGGATTCGATGCGGCTGACGTGACCGTGAATCTCCGCGCCGGGGGGTAAATAGATGCCGCGCCCGGCTTCAAGCGGTTCGACAGTCCTTACTATGAATTTGGCGTTTTCTTGCGTGCCCTTGGAAGTGAGGTCTTGTTCCAAAACCACCAGGAATTTTGTTCCAGGGGCGACGGCGAAAGTCTCCGGCGGCAAACCATGCCTGCGTCCATCGGCCTGCTGGGGTTCAGGCGCAGATTGCCCGTTATCCTGTAGTCGGTTTTGCCGAATTTCCTTCGCAGCTGCGGGGAAAATTATTGCTGCGAGTAAGATGGTGAACAAGACGCTAGTGGATTTCGCGTAAGTTAAAAATTTTCGGGTCAAGTATTTTCTCCCCAGATTTTTATTTCCGCCGGTTGTCAGTTTTGATGCGCAGAATATTAGATGCGGCCTGGATGCCAACGCGTATTTTAAGGGTATTTCTTCATCCGCGGCAATGCAAGAGCCGGTGTTTATCAGCAGACTGCTCCGGCTTAGTCGCCAAGAAACTTTCTGATGCGTCGTAAAACCTCGGCATACATGGCCGGCGTAACCTTACCGGTCTGCGTGTTTTGTTGGCTGGGATGATATACGCCGAACA
>JAUTXJ010000293.1 GCA_030838075.1 Acidobacteriaceae bacterium | reverse complement strand
GACTACCGCATGGTCGACCGCCTGAGCGACAAACTTCGCGAGCGCATGATGCGCGCCGAAACTCTCATCGTAAAAACCGAGGCTGGCACTAACATCGCCGCTCATTTTGATCCCGGCCTCGATTGGGTGAAAACCAGCGGCTTGATCAGCCCCAGATACTGGTCTAATCTTCCCGCCGGCGAAGTTTTCACCACTCCCGCCACCGTCGATGGCACTTTTGTGTGTGATGCCACCGCCGGCGACCACTTCAACGGTAAGTACGGCGACCTGCAATCCACGCCACTCGTCCTGGAAATCAAAGAAGCCCGGTTGGTCCACGCCGACTGCGCGCGCAAGGATCTACAGCAGGAATTCTGGGAATATTGTCACACCGATAAGAATAGCGACCGCGTCGGTGAGCTGGCCTTCGGCACAAATCTCGGCCTGTCGCAAATGATCGGCGTCCTTTTGCAGGACGAAAAATTTCCCGGCGTGCATCTAGCCTTCGGCGATCCGTACGGCAGCCAGACCCACGCCGACTGGGCCTCCAAAACGCATGTCGACGTGCTGACTCGCAAATGCGACGTGTGGATCGACGAAGACCAGGTGATAAATCATGGCCGCTATCAACTAGACCACCTCGGACTGTCCTGATTCCGATTGTTTCCACGCAAGTTTCACGTCAGCGGGCCGATGCTGCTACTTCGCAGCCATGAGTTAGACTTAATCTGTGCCTAAATTCGACAAGCACATTTTCATCTGCATGAACCAGCGCGAACCAGGCCATCCGCGCGGCTGCTGCGACCCCACCGGGCAAGGCGAACTCCAGCGCCTATTCAAGATCAAGTTGGCGCAGCGTGGCGTAAAAAACGTGCGCGCCAATAAATCCGGCTGCCTTGATCAATGTGAGCTGGGCCCAACGGTGGTCGTTTACCCCGAAGCAGTCTGGTACGGAAGCGTCAAGCCCGAAGATGTCGACGAAATCATCGAATCCCACATCATCGGCGGAACACCGGTGTCGCGTCTCGTCATTCCTGACGCAATCCTCAACACCACTCACAAGAAATAGAGTGATGTTTCCGCTGTGCCGGTTGGGGGTTTGTCATTACGCCCTCAGCTTCCAAGCCCACAAAATTTATTTCAAAAAAATACCGGCGTGCCCGTCCTCAATACATGTGTCCGAGGATAAGCCACACCGGTATTTGATTCGTTTAGATTTAGATCGCGTTAATGACGGTCGTGTTCACGGTCGTGATCCCGCCAGCGGTCGCGGTCTCGCTCACGCTCGCGGTCCCAGCGGTGATCATGCTCAAAGCGCCCACGATCTCCGTTCCAGTAACCATGGTAGTAACGGCCACCTTCCCAACGAGGCCCGACCCAAACCGCTCCGCCATATGGCGGCAGAGTCCAATAGCCCCGGTGCCAAACATAGCGGCCATCTACCACGTACCAATAGCCGTCAACCCACACGTAGCCGGTGCCCGGGGCTACTGGCCTGACGCGCAACACACGCGGCGGAGGTGGAGCGCCGATTCCTATTCCGACGGATATCTGAGCTTTAAGGACGGGCGAGTCAGTCAAAAGCATCGCGGCAAGCAACGCTGCGCCAATAATCTTTCTCATGTTCATCCTCCTTAAAAAACGTGTTTTTACTCCCGCTGATGAAACACTGCTGACGACATTTTCTCTCGGCCGGAACTCGGAGAACTGATCTGTGCTGGGAAGACCTCGGGACAATTTGAGACTATTTACCTGCTCACGAACCATCAATACGGCAAAGACTGTATGTCTCGATTGTTGTAACGCTGGGCTAATTCACACTAGGGCTGATACTTTATTGCTCTCCCTCACATCCAACAAATTGGGTCAAATGTGCAGCCCATAAGAATGGAAAATCGAACATGAAAAAAGGCAAGCTGGGAAATTCGGGATTGGAAGTGGCCCCTTTGGCTCTAGGTGGTAACGTTTTTGGTTGGACTATCGACGAACCAGCCTCATTTCAGGTGCTGGACGCATTTGCGGCGGCTGGCTTTAATTTCGTGGATACCGCGGACATGTATTCGATCTGGAAGCCCGGAAATAAAGGTGGCGAATCGGAAACCATCCTGGGCAACTGGGTGAAAAAAAGCGGCAACCGGAAGAAGGTCTTGATTGCCACCAAAGTTGGAATGGACTTGGGCGCGGGGATGAAGGGTTTATCCAGGGATTATATTTTGCGTGCCGCGGAAGCGTCCTTGCGCCGTTTGCAGACCGACTATATCGACCTGTACCAGGCCCACACAGATGACACCGCCGTGCCACTGCAGGAAACCCTCGAAGCGTTTGGACAGCTGGTTAAACAGGGCAAAGTCCGTGCCATCGGAGCCTCCAACTACACCGCGCCAAGGGTGACGGAAGCTCTGGACGTCAGCAAAAAGCTTGGGCTTCCGCGCTACGAATCATTGCAGCCGCTTTACAATTTGTACGACCGTGCCGACTACGAAGCGAATCTCGAGCCGATTTGCCGTGAAAATGGAATTGGCGTTATCCCTTATTACTCGTTGGCCAGCGGATTTTTGACCGGCAAGTATCGCGGGGAGGCCGATTTGGCGAAGAGCGCTCGCGGCGCGGGCGTAAAAAAGTACTTGAATCAGCGCGGCTTTCGGATATTAGCGGCGCTGGACCAAACGGCGAATAAATATAACTCCACACCCGCTCAGGTTTCTTTGGCATGGCTATTAACAAGGCCCACGATTACCGCGCCCATCGCCAGCGCGACCAATGTGAATCAACTTAAGGAACTTCTGGATGCGACTAACCTGCAACTCGATCGCGAATCCATCCAATTGCTGGATCGCGCCAGCGCACCTTCGCGGAGTGTGTCAATTTAATGTCAATTTAGTTGCAGGCCGACTGCCTTATATTGACAAACCGTATTTGATAATGCGTCATAGAACATAGTCGCCCGTAATCATTGGTAAGCCACAATTTCTGAGATGTTATGCAGCGATTCGATAGTTAACAGGGCGTTTTCCCCTATGCTATAAGCACCTAAAATATTCATGAACCCATTCGATTCGTCGATCATCACGTTTCTAAACTCCTTTGCGCGCCATTCGTGGACCTTCGACTCGCTTGTCTACATGCTAAGTAGCAATGATTTGCTCAAAGGCGGAGTCGTTGTCGCGTTTATCTGGTGGACGTGGTTTCGCCCTGACGTCCACAAGGACGATACCCGGCTACACTTAATATGCGCAATTTTTGCTTGCCTCGTGGCGGTGGTCATTGCGCGTGGGCTGGCGCTTATGCTTCCTTTTCGTGAACGACCCATGGTTGTAGCTGCGCTTCATTTTCAGCACCCCTATGGAGGTGAATACGAGGGTATTATTGACTGGAGTTCTTTCCCGAGCGATCACGCCGCGGTGTTTTTTTCCTTGGCCATGTCCATTTTCTTTGTATGGCGGGCGGTCGGAATTGCAGCGTTGTCCTATGTATTTTTATTCATAGCCATGCCGCGACTCTATCTTGGATTTCACTATCCCACAGATATTCTTGGCGGGGCCTTGATCGGAATCGTGCTCGCCTTGATAGCGCGTGCCAAACTCTTTTGTGATTGGGTACGCAGCTTTATAATGCCATGGCTGCAGCGTTCACCCGGAAGCTTTTACGCCTGTCTGTTTATTCTGACCTTTCAAATCGCGACCATCTTTCAATCTATGCGAACGATTGCCCATTTCTTATTTTTCCTCTTCGCCCCGCACATCTCCTGACCACCAAAAAAATTATCAAGCGCAGCCCAAAGTGCCACTGTAGTAAGCCGACGCTTTTTCTTCTCCTTCGCTCCTGCAAAGGATTCGGCTTACGCAGCGGAGGAATCTCTCTTCGATGTATCCGGACGGTGCTGACCTCCACGGGCACGTACCTACCAGAAGCGCGAGCCGCAGTATTCAACTCGTTCATCAGCGGAGTGATTTCTCCCAATTGATGCTTCCGCATTCCAAACTCCGCCGACTTCAGGCAGAATGTCTCCGCCATTCCAGGAGACGATATGATTCGCAGTGTTGCGGTCGGGTCCGTTTTAGCGAGCGCGTTGGCACTCACACTCGCAAGCGCTTATAAAAT
>JAUTXJ010000242.1 GCA_030838075.1 Acidobacteriaceae bacterium | reverse complement strand
CCTGCGCAAAATTATTCGCCGAGCCCTGCGGCACGCCAATCTCCTGCAGGCCGCTGCCAGCGTGCCGGCCACCGTTCTGCCTCCAATGGCCGATGCAGTGAAACTCGAAATGGGCACAGCCTATCCTGAACTGGAACAGAATTTCGATCGAGTCCAACAAATTTTGCTTGGCGAAGAACAACGCTTTTCTCGCACTATCACAGTCGGTCTGAAAAAATTTGCGGAATTCACCGGGGACGGCACGCAAGCCTCCACGGCTCGCCACACTAAGGCAACTTCGCTCTCCGGCGAAAAAGCCTTCATGCTTTACGACACCTACGGCCTGCCGCGCGACTTCCTCGAAGACCTCGCCCGCGACTCCGGCATCACCGTCGAATGGCCCGCGTTCGAACGCGCCATGCAAGAGCAGCGCACCCGCGCGCGCGCTTCCTGGAAAGGCACCTCCAAAGAAACCGCAAATCCGGCCTACGCAAAAATTGCGGACACTTTCAAAACCGAGCCGTGCTTTTATTTCGCCACTACTTCCAAAGATTGCCGCATCGAAGCGATCATCACCAAAAGCGGCTCCTTCAACGAACTCAAAGCCGGCGAAAGCGGCGAAGTCGTCCTCGATCGCACCTCCATCTACGCCGAATCCGGCGGCCAGATGGCCGACATTGGCGGCTTCTACGACAACTCCGGCACGCATCGTCTCGCTGACGTAACCGGCGCCTTCTATCCCGTCGCAGGCTTGGTCGCTCATCGCGTCACCGCCAAAGAAACCCTCCATGTAGGCGACCGCGTCACCGTCATCGCTGACGCCCACCGTCGCACCCACATCATGCGCAATCACAGCGGAACGCACCTCCTCAACGCCGCCCTGCGCAACACCCTCGGTACCCACGTGAAGCAAGCCGGCTCCTTGAATTCGCCAGAACACCTCCGTTTTGACTTCACTCATTTCGCGCCTGTAGACCCCCAAGAGCTCCGCGACATCGAGCAACAAGTAAACGAAGAAATTCGTGTGAACACCGCGGTCGAAACCAACGTCACCTCTCTCGAAGACGCCCTGGCCTCCGGCGCACTCGCTTTTTTCGGCGACAAATATCCCGAGCACAACGTTCGCGTCGTGACCATTCCCGACCCTCGCGCTCCTCGCGGCTTTTATAGCAAGGAGCTTTGCGGCGGCACCCACGTTCACCGCATCGGCGACGTCGGCGTCCTGAAAATCATCAGCGAACAATCGGTCGCGGCCGGAGTCCGTCGGATCGAAGCCGTAACCGGAGTCGGCGCGCTCGAGCATTACCAGAATCAGGCGAGTCTATTAAGCCAGCTCGCCAGCCACCTAAACGTCGGCGAAGAGGCCCTCCTGAGCACTATCGAAAAACTCTCGCAAACCGCGAAGCAGCTAGAGAAAGAATTAGAGTCACAGAAGCGCAAAGGCGCGTTAGGCCAACTCGACGAACTCGCCGCCAAAACCCAGCTCATCAAAGGGGTAAAAGTACTAACCGCCGAAGTCGCAAACGTAGACCGCGACGGCCTGCGCCAGCTCGTCGACAGCCTGCGCCAGAAACTGGGTTCCGGCATCATCGCCCTGGGTATGCCCGACGGCGACAAAGTAGCCCTGATCGTAGCCGTAACCAAGGACCTAACCGCTAAAGTCCACGCCGGCAAGCTGATACAGGCGCTGGCCAAGCAAGTCGGCGGTTCCGGCGGCGGCCGCCCAGACCTCGCAGAGGCTGGCGGAAAAGACACATCTGCTCTAAATAGTACCCTCCGTTCCATTCCGTCCCTTCTTGAGCCGTTGCTATAATCGCGCAGCGCTGGAAAGAGGGTCCGTGGGCTCTCAGACTGCTTTGTTCGGGCATTAATCGCTCAGCGTCCCCTCAAAACTGCGACAAGTAATCTGCTTTCTTAACGCGTCGCGAACACCAAATTCGGATTGAACACCAGCCTTCCCTGGCCTATATGTCTAAGCTCACCGCACTCTCGGCAACTGTAGCTCTAGGAGCGTTTAGCTTGTTTGCAATGCCAGTTGATGCACAAATTGCTGCCAGCACGGACCTTAGCGGGCGCCGTCTTTTTATCAATGCTGATCCGCCTGTAAAAATAAACCTCGCTGCCGTAAAGCACACCAATTTTTATCTGCCCCGCGAAGCTCCCTTCGCGGGACGTACCCATCCATCGGTCTACATGGATCGCGACGGCGTCGAAAAACTGGTTCGCGAAGCTGCCGATCGCCATCGCATCGACCCGGCCTTAATCCGCGCGGTCATCCAGACGGAGTCCAACTGGAATCCCGCCGCCTATTCCAACAAGGGCGCAGGCGGCCTTATGCAGTTAATCCCCACCACAGCGCGCCGATTCGGCGTAAACGACGTCTTCAACCCGCAACAGAATATCGACGGCGGTGTTCACTACCTTAAGACCCTGCTCGACCGCTATAATGGCAACCTGGACATGGCATTAGCGGCGTACAATGCAGGGGAAGGAGCGGTCGATCGGGCGCACGGTATTCCGGCGTTTCGCGAGACCCGCAACTACGTGCAGAAAGTGCAGAATGCTTACTTCCAGCCCGGCTCCGGACGCCTCACAGACACTTGGCGACGTCCCATTCGACGGGAGACCGACGCTAACGGTAGAATTGTTTTCAACAACGATTGAGGCAAAGAGTCTTCTAACAGCGTAGTTTGTCGTTTGCGAGCGATCCCGAAGAAAATGCCGAGCGCGATTCCATCCGCCGCAAAAAGCTTTAAAAAGACGTTCGCCCACGTTTCGCCGTTTTTCATCCTGCTGTTTCTTTATCCGGCTTTAATCCCTGCTGTCATGGCCGCGCCTTCCGCGCCAACCGCCACCGTGAAACGCCAGGCTGGCGCGCAATTCCAGCGCGCCGAGCAATTGCGTGCCACGCTAAATCTGAAACCTGCAGCCAAGCGCACCCTCGGCGATTATCGTCAAGTTGTCTCCAGTTACCGTCGCGTTTACCTGATCACACCACGCGCCAACGAAGTGCCTGACGCCTTGGTTGCTATCGCCCTGCTCTACACCGAAATGGGCGAGCGTTTCGGCCGTAACTACTATCAATATGCAGCGGACTCCTACCGTTTTCTCACTCGTGAATATCCTTCCAGCCGCCACGCCCCTGTCGCCATGCTCGCCTGTGCGAAGCTCCAGCGCGACCAGCTTGCCGATTATGCCGGCGCCACTCAGACTTATAAGGATTTCCTGAAGCGCTTCCCGCGTTCCCCAAGAAAGCGCGAAGCACAGGAAGGCATTGCAGAATTGGCGTTGCTGGAAAATAATGTCAAGCCCTCGCCCGCCAAAGATAAATCTGCTTCAGACGCCGCCGAAGCCGTTCTCCCTAAGGATGAATCCAGCGACGCTCTTGCAACTTCGTCAGCGGGCCCTCGCTCCTCCGGGATTCCGCGGCTACGCCGCATCCGCAGTGCCGTAAGCGAAGACTCCACGCGCGTTACCATCGATCTGGAAGACGTAGTTCACTACAACTCTGGACGCTTGGAAAATCCCGAGCGTATTTTTTTTGATTTGCGCGAAGCGCGTCTCACGCCCGAAGTTGCGCGAGAAGTAACCCGCGAAAATGCCAATGTAGATGGCGACGTGCTCACCGCCATTCGCGTCGCACAAAATCATGCCGGTGTGGTCCGCATCGTCCTTAACGTAAATCACGTGAAGGAATACGTGGCTTCGGTCTCAGAAAATCCGCCGCAACTTTTGATTGATCTCTATATAAAGCAGCCGCCTCCCGCAATTCTGAAAATTGCGCGAGCCTCTCACAACTCCTCGAATATCCATGAGACCGCCAACCTTCGCGGTGTTGAGCGAGGTGCTGTTGAGCCAGGCAAAATTGAATCGGACGGTGATGGGCAGAGCGGCACGCTTGTTCGCCCTTCGCAGCCGGCCGCCACCTTGAAAGTATCGAGGAACACTTCCAAGCTGGATCTTGATCAGCCCGCCATCGCTCCGCAACCAACTCACGACGGCCAATCCACGCTCACCCGTGCCCTCGGCCTAAAAATCGGGCGCATCGTAATTGACGCCGGACACGGCGGCCATGACACCGGCACCATCGGTCCAACCGGCTTGATGGAAAAAGATTTATGTCTGGACGTTGCCCTGCGTCTCGGCAAAATTATCAAACAGCGCCTGCCCGGAGCGGAAGTCGTCTTCACCCGTTCCGATGATTCTTTTATTCCCCTTGAAGAGCGGACCGCCATTGCCAATGAAGCGCACGCCGATCTCTTCATCTCCATACACGCGAACTCTAGCCAGGATCACGGCGCTCGCGGTATTGAAACTTATTATTTGAATTTGAAAGGCTCTCCCGAAGCCATGGAAGTCGCGGCGCGCGAAAATGCCGTTGCCAACGTGGGTATTCACGACCTGGAAGATCTCGTCAAAAAAATTGCCCGTAACGAAAAAATTGACGAATCCAGAGAATTTGCCGAGGACATTCAAGCTTCCTTGTCCCAACGCGTGCAAAAGGGCAACAAAACCGTCAAGAATCGCGGCGTCCGTAAAGCTCCATTCGTGGTGTTGATCGGTGCGGACATGCCTTCGATCCTTACGGAGATCTCTTTCCTCAGCAATCCCGCCGACGAACAACTTTTAAAGCAGCCGGAGAACCGGCAACGAGTCGCTGAGGGCTTATACCAGGGCGTCGCCAGCTATTTGCAAAGCCTTAACAGCGTCACCTTCAATGGCCCCTCCAAGCCGGCGTCTCCCCGCTCAACCAGCGCCAAACTTGAACATTCGCCCAACGCGCAGTAACCTTGTTGCATCTATTTAATTAGCCCTATGTCGACCCACTCTTTGCTGCCCAACCGATTTGTGCCTACCGCCTTACTGATTGGCTTTCTTTTGCTGGCCCCGTCCTTGCGCGCCGACACCGTTCTTCCCGCGCACTTCGGCAAATGGACCGCAAGCAATGCCGTTCAGTCACCCGCCATACCCACTGATGCCAAAGACATACTCACGGAATCTGGATTGGAAAGCGCGGAAACGCGAGCGTACTCGAACGGCATTGCCGCCGTCACTCTCACCACCTACCATTTGCACGATTCCAGCGGCGCCTACGAGGCCTATACATTCTTTCAGGAACTCAAAAACAGTTGCCCACAGGCAAGCGAACTAACGGGATGCTCTACGCCCGCTGATGCTTCTTCTGAAAAGAAGCGAGTCGCACTACTAGGAAATATTGTAATCATCATCGACAATGCCGGTTCCTTGAGCCCGAATGATCTGGATACGTTGTCCAAACAGATAGACGCCAGGGCCGATAAGGCTCCACCGCCGCCGATACCAAATTATTTGCCGGCTCCCGACCGTATTCTTGGCACAGAAAAATATGCCTTGGGGCCAAGCGCTTTTCGCGCTGCCCTGTCGACCCTTAACCGTCCCGAATACCAGGCATTATCTGATAACGCCGGCTTTTCCTCCGGTGCCGAAGCGATGTTCGCGCAGTACCAAAAACAAGGCGACACTGCCGTCGTTCTGCTAATCGATTACCCCACCCCGCAACTCGCTGGTTTGCATTGGAAGCATCTCGAGCAGGCTCTTCCCTCTTCAGCGAATGCCGATCGAACTTCCATCGAACGCAAAGGCACGCTTCTCGCCATCGTCCTTGCCCCGACATCTCGCGCCTATGCGGCCCGCATTCGCGACGCTGTCAATTATGAAACCCAGGTAACCTGGAACGAGCCGACCCACACCATCACCGACCCCCCGATAACCACCGTGCTCGCCAAAATCATCATTGCCACCGGCGTCTTCATGCTGGTCGCCATCGTATTCGGAGTGGCATTCGGCGGCGTGCGCGTCCTGATGAAATCCCTCTTTCCCGGAAAGGTCTTCGATCGCCCCGAGCAGATGGACGTTCTGCAGTTAGGCCTGTCCGGCAAACGCATCAATTCGCGCGATTTTTATTAAAAAGACCCCACCAACCGCTAATTTTGGCGTAACAAATAGTGTCCTGCTGCGTATAAATAGACAGCCTCAACCTCGACTTGGTGACAGACTTATCGTGTCGTACACTTTTCGGTATATTTGACGGAGAAACCCCCAAACTATGCCCGGTAGCGGCACGAGAATTTCATCGAACTCTGTCCATTTGAAATTGGCCCTTTGCTTCGCGTCCCCATTGCTGGCGCTCGCCGCCGGTTGCCAAAAGGCTCCAGCGGGTCCGAGTGGAGCTGCTATGCAGGCCATGCCCGTACAAGTGCAGATTGTTCAAGCGCAAAAAATTTCAGACAGCAGTGAATACCTTGCCATCTTGAAATCGCGCCACTCCGCCGCCATCAATCCCCAGGTGGAAGGCCAAATAACCAAAATTTTTGTGAAGTCCGGGGACCGCGTTAAAGCCGGCACTCCGCTCCTGCAGATCGATCCCCTCAAGCAGCAAGCCACCTTAGGCAGCCAGGTAGCCAGCCATGCAGCGCAGGAAGCCAATCTTCGCTATGCCCAGACCCAGCTTGAGCGCGAACGAAAACTGTTTGAAGCCGGAGTTGTGAGCAAGCAGGAATTTGACAATGCTCAGACCGCTCACGACGCCGCCGTCGCACAGCTCAGGTCTCTGGGCGAGCAGGTGAATCAGCAGCAGGTCGAGCTGCACTACTACCGAGTGGCCGCTCCCATGGCTGGAATCATTGGCGACATTCCAGTGCGCGAAGGTGACCGTGTCGCCGTCACTACCCTGCTGACCACCGTGGACGAACCCGGCACGCTCGAGGCCTACATTTACGTCCCGGCGGAGCGCGGCAAAGATATTCACCTTGGCCTCCCGGTTCATTTGCTGGACGAGTCCGGCAAGCCCGTCAGTGACGCGCGCATCACTTTCGTTTCTCCCGAGGTTGATAACGATACGCAAACTATCTTGGCCAAAGCCTCCATTGAGAATCCTAAAGGCCAATTGCGCGTCTCCCAGCAAATGCGCGCCCAAGTTGTCTGGAGCAATCACCAAGGTCCCGTCGTTCCAGTTTTGTCGGTAACTCGAATCAACGGACGTTTCTTTGTATTCGTGGCCGTGAAAGAGGCTGCAGGTACTTTTGCGCGTCAAAAAGGCCTGACCATCGGCGATACCGTTGGCAATGATTACGTCGTCCTGGACGGCTTAAAAGCCGGTGACCATCTCATCGTTTCAGGCACCCAATTTTTGCAGGACGGCATGCCTGTCGCGGAACAAATTCAGAATGCTAGCGCCTCACCCGCTCCTGACAACGCGGAAAAAGATGCTGGACACCAGGCCCGCTGAGACCATGCCTATAACGAATCACACCTCACGGAAGGCGGATCCCCTGTTTGTTTGTTGATTTCTTTATCAACCGGCCCGTATTTGCCACCGTTTGCGCCTTGATGATTATTCTCGGCGGCGCAATTTCCATTCCTTCTCTTCCTGTAGCCGAGTTTCCGGACCTCGCACCGCCACAAGTGGTAGTTTCCAGCGGCTACATCGGGGCAAACGCGCAGACCGTCGAATCCGCCGTCACTATCCCGCTGGAACAAGCCATCAACGGCGTGCAAGGCATGAAGTACATCAGTTCCACCAGCGGCAATGACGGCTCCAGCCAAATTACCGTAACTTTCGACGTGACTCGTGACGTAGACCTCGCCTCCGTCGATGTCCAGAATCGCGTCAACCAGGCGCTTGGCCGCTTGCCAAACACCGTAAAAAACACTGGCGTCATCATCACCAAACAGCTCGGAGGCTTCGTTTTTGGCGCCGGCGCGTATTCCCCGGACGGCACCTACGACAGTTTATTCATCAGCAATTACATCGATCTTTACGTCAGAGACGCCGTCAAGCGCGTCCCCGGTGTCGGCGACGTATTTATTTTTGGAGAACGCAAATACGCGATGCGCTTGTGGCTCGATCCCGGACGCATGGCCCAGCGCGGATTGTCCGCAACCAACGTGCTCAACGCGCTGCAAGAGCAAAACGTCCAAGTGGCCGCAGGCCAGGTTGGTCAACCTCCCGTGCCTCTGGGACAAGCTTTTCAGATCAGCGTTCGCGCCATCGGCCGTCTTAGCGAACCTTCCGAATTCGAAAATATCATTCTCAAGACTGGCGCGAACGGCACCCTCGTCCGCTTGAAAGACGTCGGCCACGCCGAGTTGGGTGCCGAAGACTACGGAACCGTCCTCACCTTCGACGGCCACGAAGCCGTTGGCTTCGGCGTAACCCAACTTCCCGGCGCCAACGCGCTCGACGTTGACAGGCTTGCGAAAGAAGAGTTGCTGCGCCTCTCCAAGTCATTCCCACCTGGCCTGAAAGCCGCCGTCGCATTCGACACCACCACGGTTATCGGCGAATCCATTAGAGATGTGCTCATCACCTTGCTCCAGGCCATCCTGCTGGTGGTCTTCGTCATTTTCATATTTCTTCAGGATTGGCGCAGCACCCTCATTCCCGCCGTCACCATCCCCGTCTCTCTTATCGGCGCATTTATTTTCGTGAAGCTCCTCGGCTTCTCCATCAATACTCTGACTCTGTTCGGCATCACCCTCGCCACCGGCTTGGTCGGGGATGACGCCATCGTGGTCATCGAACACGTGGAGCGCCACATCGCCGAGGGCATCACCGAGCCGCACAACGCCGCCTCAGTAGCCATGAAAGAAGTTGCCGGCGCGGTAATCGCGACCTCCCTGGTTCTCGTGGCCGTGTTCGTGCCCGTCGCATTGTTCCCGGGTACTACTGGCATTCTGTTCCGCCAGTTTGCGCTGACTATCGCGTTCTCTGTAGCCATTTCTGCTTTCAATGCGCTCACCCTTACGCCCGCGCTCTCCGCAATTTTGCTCGGCCATCACCGCGAGCGCGCGCAGGGCCGCATCTTTAGAG
>JAUTXJ010000226.1 GCA_030838075.1 Acidobacteriaceae bacterium | reverse complement strand
CGCCCGCCCGCTCTTCTGGCGGCATCACCAATACTGGCGCTATGGCTGTTCTCCAAACCTATCGCCCGCTGGCTGGACCGTCCGTTGGCTTCCGGGCGCAGCGAAATCACCACTGGCGACGAGAATTTCCTGCGTAAGGTCGCGCTAAAAACCTGGCGTTACTTCCGCACATTTTCTTCCCAGCAGGATCAATTCCTCATTCCTGATAACGTTCAGGGCCGCAATTACGAGATAGCTCATCGAATTTCTCCAACCAATCTTGGACTCCAGCTGAATTCTCAATACGCCGCTTACGATTTGGGATTTATCACTTTGCAGCGCTTCCTCGATGAAGCCAACGCGACTTTCGCTCATGCAAAGGAATTACCCAGGTTCAATGGGCACTTTCTAAATTGGTATGACACGAGAGATTCCACCGCATTGCCGCCATTTTTTGTGTCCAGCGTGGACAGCGGCAATCTCGTATGTTCGCTGCTGTCCTTGAAACAGGGCTGTCACGCCGCTATTGCTCAGCCACTTCTTTCTGAGTCGCTATTTCGAAGTTTGCGCGAATATCTGGGCATGGCGCTCGAAGAGCTTTCTATCAACAAGGAGCGAGACGACTTAATCGCAGCCATCGAAAAGCTTCGAGCCGAAATAGTGCCGCTCCGTGACGACATGTCGCGTTGGATTGAGGCGTTACCCAGGTTGCAGGTGTCCCTGCAAAGCATTGTCGATCTGACTTTGTCCGCCACTCCCGACGGCGTGAATACTCAGTCGTGGTGGCTGCTAGAGGCCAATAGCCGCTTTTTCGATGTGCGCGAGCAGCTGGAGACGTTAATTCCGTGGCTGCTCCCCGAATTTGCTTCCCTGAGAACATATTTCGACGACATGGTCGTTCCGAAAGTAATAGGGAGCCTCAATCTCGAGCAGCTGCCGAGTTATGCGCAGAGATTATCCACCAGACTGGAACAATCACTGGTCTTGAATCCTGGTGACAACGCCAAGCACGAAAAAATCAAAGCCTTGCAGCACGGCGTTAAACAATGCAGCATTCGCGCCGCCACCCTTCACGAAGAATTACTTTTACTTGCTCGCCAAGCCGAAGAAATGGCCACGCAAATGGATTTCCGTATGCTCTACGACTCCGGCCGCAATTTGCTTTCCGTCGGCTATGACGTAGACAAAAAACAGTTGCTGGCTAGTTGCTACGACCTCTTGGCTTCGGAATCGCGCAGCGCCGTTTTTATAGCCATTGCCAAAGGCGACATTCCACAAACAAGTTGGTTCCGCCTGGGAAGAGGGCACACCCAGTATTCGGGTCGCAGAGTTCTGTTGTCCTGGACGGGCACGATGTTTGAATACCTGATGCCCACCCTTTGGATGAAAACATATCCAGCCACTTTGCTGGAAAACAGCATGCGTGGAGCCATTATTTGTCAGCGAAAATATGTTGAGCCGCTGAATATTCCCTGGGGAATCTCCGAAGGCGCCTGCAGCGAAAAAAATGACTCCGGTCATTATCACTATCATGCTTACGGGGTTCCGCCTCTCGCGCTGAAGGTAGAAGCAGAAGACCGCACGGTCATAACACCCTACGCTGCCGTTCTCGCCCTTAGCGTCGATCCCGCCGCTGCAGTTAAAAATTTGCGAAAGATGGAAGCTTCCGGATGGCTCGGGCCCTACGGATTTTACGAATCAGCGGATTTTAAAGAGGCCACTGCAGCCAACACCCGCTCTCCCGAACTCGTTTATTGCTGGATGGCCCATCATCAGGGTATGACGCTGCTGGCGATAAGCAATCTTTTGTCTGAATCAGTTTTTCAGCGGCTCTTTCATGAAGAGGTCATCGTCGCGGCTACCGAAAGACTGTTGCACGAGCGCGTGCCATTAACCTTCGAGATCCAGAAAGAAAACCAGCCCGCCGCGTAAAATCGCTTTGACCGCCGATGTCCCACATTGGGGCTCCCGTTATCAATTTGGACCCGTACCACTGCCTACGTACGTGGTTCTGCAATCAAGTCATTGCTTCTCTTCGACTTAAATATCAACCATGCATGGCCCCGCGCGTGCCCTACCTATCGTTCTGGCCCCCATGCCTTATCCGCATCGGCGCGTTGGTGTTCAAGATTTCTCGCGAGGGGCAATGAAGACTATCGCTACTCCGTCGGTTCTCAACATAAAGGAATTGCTCAGCCGTGTAGGCGATGATCACGAACTGGTCATCGAGCTTTTCTCTATATTTAAATTCGAATTTCCCGCTTATCTTCAACCTTTGACTGACGCGGTCGCCAATGAGCTCCCAAGACAAGTCGAGCTCGAGAGCCACGCCTTGAAAGGAATGCTGCTCAATTTGGCGGCCGCACGCGCTGCCGCCCTGGCCGCTGACTTAGAGAATCTGGGACGCGCACAAAAAATCCCTGGTATGCGAGAGGTCCTTACTGAATTTCAGAGCGAAGCCCAGATTCTCTTGTTGCAGATGGAATCAGTCGAGTTTCAAACATGAAGATTCTCATCGCCGATGACGACGCAATTTCCAGGCGATTATTGGTAAAAACCTTACAGGTCGCGGGCTATGAAGTCCTCGCCGTTCCAAATGGCTTGGTTGCTGTCGAACATTTATGTAAGCAGGACGGCCCACGCCTCGCGCTGCTGGATTGGGAAATGCCCGAATTGGATGGCCCGGCAGTTTGCCGCGAGGTTCGCAAGAAAAAAGATCAGGGTTACGTCTATATGATTTTGTTGACCTCCAAAGGACTAAAAACAGATATCGTGACCGGCTTGGGTTCCGGCGCCGACGATTACTTGATCAAGCCGTTTGACAGCGAGGAACTAAAAGCCCGGCTTCGTACCGGTCAACGCATTCTTCACCTCGAAGGTAGACTCGTTGAGGCCCGGGAAAACATGCGCTTCAAAGCCACGCACGACTCTCTAACCTCACTATTCAACCGCGGTGTGATTGTCGATCTGCTTGGACGCGAAATTTCGCGCTCGCGACGTGAACGCGTCCCCACGGCGATTCTGCTCTGTGATGTGGATCACTTTAAGAACATCAACGACACCCGCGGCCATCTAATAGGCGACGAAGTTTTGCAGGAAGCCGCCAGGCGCTTGCTTTTATCGGTGCGCTCCTATGATTACGTCGGGCGATATGGCGGCGAAGAGTTCCTGATTATCCTGAACAATTGCGATCCAGTCTCTGCTCCGCGCCGCGCCGAGGAAATACGCAAGACCTTGTCGGACACACTGGTACAAACCAGCGCAGGCCCGCTATCGGTGACCATGAGTATGGGCGTGCATCAGACCCAAAATTGGGGCGTACAAACGGTCGAAGAACTTCTACAACAGGTAGACGCCGCCATGTATGCAGCCAAGGCCGCAGGACGGAATCGCATCAGCTTCACCAAGCCGAACACTTCCGAGGTTGCAGAACATAAACAGCCTGCTGAACCCGCGCAATCTTTGCCTTAATCGAATCCCTCGCTCGCGCTTTCAGAGCCCCTTGACTTTTGCGCCTCCCTGCAGTTGAGACAACATTTGCCTCATCGCGGCACTGGATCCGGGAGATCGCTTCTCCCGCCACATCTCCAGCCGCTTGCACACTTCCTCGATATTTCCAAAGAGGTGTGGGTTCTTGAATGCCGCGCGCCACGTGGGAACCACCACCCGCATGCGATCCCACACAACCCAGAGTTCTCCGTTGCTCTCAAAAAACAGCTCGTCGTTGATCAAACCGCGATTCACAATCGACGCCACCATCTCCCAGTAGCTTATGACCATCCGTATATATGTGTTCTCCTCACTGCTCTGCGGGTATTTCTGCATCATATCCTCGGGAGATTGAGGATGAAAATTTTCTACGAACCAGGACCGTGCCTGGCGCAATCGTGGCTCGCGCCGCAGGTCGTAAAGACGCAACATCAAATTTACTTCGTCATAATTGATCTCGCTCATACCATTCTCCTCACTGACTTCTAAGATCGCCCGCCTTAACTGGTTCCGAAGCTGGACTGGCTCCGGCGAATTCAAAGCGCTGGACTATCGAAACCGGTATACCCTGACGCTGCAGTTCCACATGAATGCGTCGCCTCAGCTCACGAGAAATCTCATCCTGATGATTAGGCAGTGTACGCACCTGCAATCTCACGGTGGTCGCGTTGCGGTCAAAACTTTGCACTCCCAATATTCGCGGTCCGTCTACTAATGTCTTGGACCACGCAGGGTCCGCACGTAGCTCCGCAGCCGCGGATTCCAGTGAACGCAAAGTCTGTTCCAACGGGGCGTCCGGCGAAAGCGAAATATCCACGAAAGCCTGCGACCAATCCCGGCTCAGATTGCTTACCGTGCGAATATCTCCGTTGGCTATTGTGACCAATGCGCCTCGCGCGTCCCGCACTACCGTTCGCCGCAACGTCACGTGTTCAACGCGGCCAATCGTATCGGCGACTTGGATCGTATCTCCAACAATGTATTGATCTTCCAGCACGATGTAAAAACCGGTGATGATGTCGCGAACCAGGTTCTGCGCTCCAAAACCTATCGCCAGGCTGGCCAGTCCCGCAAGCGTCGCAATGGGCGTTATATTGATGCCGAACTCCGGCATCGCCGTTAGCAGCGCTATGCCCCAAACGACCTTGGTTCCCGCACTGAACAGTATTCCGGCCAACGTGCGCGTTTGTTGTTCCCGTGCCTGGGCCGCGCGCGTTTGCGACGCCGCTCGCTTGATGACCAGATTCGTGACCACCCGCAACAGCCGGTTCAGAATCAGCGCAACCGCGATTATGCCTATAACATGCAGGCCGTTTCGCAGCGTGAATTCAGACCAGTGGGTGAAAGTCAAAGTATTGGGCATTAAACTTTACAGGAGGGCGAGTATAACATTGGAACTGTGGGCGAGTCGTACGCGT
>JAUTXJ010000223.1 GCA_030838075.1 Acidobacteriaceae bacterium | reverse complement strand
GCGCATGAACCACCCACACCCGCTTTTCAAACCCCTCCACCGCCAGCTCCTCCCCTTTGAACAACCGGTGATACACCGAAAAACTGGCCTTGCCCCATTCGGTGATATTCGATTCCACCACCACCGTGTCACCAAAAGAAGACGGCAGAAGAAACCGTGCCCGCGATTCAACCAACGGAATCCCCGCGATAGCGTACTTCTTCAGCATTTCCTGCTTCGGCAGCCCAGCGTGTTCAAATAATGCATTCGTGCACGCGTCAAAAAATTCAAAATACCGAGGGAAATACACAATCCCCAGCGGATCGCAATCGCCCCACTCAATGTGGATGCTTCGCTTATTAACCAGCATGGGTCCGTAAAATCAAAGTGTAATTCATCGACAAGAGTCTACACATAGGAGTGCGGTAAAGTAATAGGATTGATCGCGGCAAGTAACTGCGAAAGGTAAGAATGGAAACAGCATACATCTGCGATGCGATTCGAACACCCTTCGGCCGCTATGGCGGGAGCCTGGCCTCAATCCGCGCCGATGATTTGGCCGCCATTCCCATCGCCGCGCTGATGACTCGCAACGCCGGCGTCGACTGGGCCGCAGTCGATGACGTGATTTTTGGCTGCGCGAATCAAGCTGGCGAAGATAATCGCAACATAGCCCGCATGGCTCTGCTTCTAGCAGGCTTGCCGAAAGAAGTCCCCGGCTATACCGTGAACCGACTCTGCGCTTCCAGCATGGAAGCAGTTGCCAGCGCGGCACGATTAATCAAGAGTGGCGAGGCCGACCTGGTGATCGCTGGCGGAGCGGAAAGCATGTCTCGCGCGCCATTTGTGATGGGCAAGCCTGACTCAGCCTTCTCCCGCGCCATGAAAATCGAAGACACCACCATGGGTTGGCGCTTCGTGAATCCCCTGATGAAGGCCAAATATGGCACTGACACCATGCCCGAAACTGGCGAGATTGTAGCGGAAGAATATAAAATTTCGCGCGACGATCAAGACGCCTTCGCGCTGCGCAGCCAGCAACGTGCCGCAACCGCCATCGCCAACGGAATCCTCACCCAGGAAATCGTGCCTGTGCCTTTGCCGCAAAAAAAAGGCCCGCCAATAAATTTCTCCGCGGACGAACACCCGCGCCCAGACACCTCATGGGAAGGGCTCGCCAAATTAAAAGGCGTCGTAAAGCCAGACGGCACTGTGACAGCAGGCAACGCCTCCGGCATCAACGACGGCGCTTGCGCAATCTTAGTGGCCTCGGAAGCCGGCGCCAAACGTCACGGCTTGACGCCGCGGGCCCGCGTCTTGGCTTCCGGCGCTTCAGGAGTGGCTCCCAGAATTATGGGCATCGGTCCAGTCCCCGCAACTCGCAAAGCTTTAACTAGAGCGAAATTGTCTCTAGACGATATGAATGTGATCGAATTGAATGAAGCTTTCGCCTCGCAAGCTCTCGCAGTCCTCCGCGAATTGCACGTCCCGGACGACGCTGCGCACGTAAATCCCAACGGCGGAGCCATCGCGCTGGGCCATCCACTAGGCGCCAGCGGCGCTCGCTTGATTGCCACCGCCATCTATCAACTCGCGCGCACCCGCGGAAAATACGCACTGTGCACCATGTGCATCGGTGTCGGGCAAGGCCAAGCCGTGATTTTGGAACGCGTCTAGGCGATGAACATCACGTCATGAACCTGTTTGATCCGATATTCCGTTGTGAACCTATCGCGAAACTCTTTCGCGACGACAACTTTTTACAACGCATGCTGGATTTCGAAGCCGCGCTGGCCGCTGCGGAAGCAACCTCCGGCGTAATTCCCTCCTTCGCTGCAAACGTCATCGCCGCAAAATGCCGTGTCGAATTATTCGATAAACAACAACTGGCCGAAGCTGCCGCCCTGGCGGGAAATCTCGCCATTCCGGTCGTCAAGCAGCTTAAAGCTCTGATCGCCTCCGAAAATAAGGATGTTGCCGGTTTCGTCCATTGGGGTGCCACCAGCCAGGACGCCACAGACACCGCGCTAGTCTTGCAATTGCGCGAAGCACTTGACCTCATTTCAGCCGACATCGAAAAGTTGTGCGACGCACTCGCACAAATGGCTGACCGACATCGCCTCACACCCATCGTCGCACGCACCTTGATGCAACACGCTATCCCCACCACCTTAGGAATGAAATTCGCCGGATGGCTAGACGTGTTGATGCGTCACCGCGAGCGTTTTCGCGAAATGCAAAAACGCTGCCTGGTACTCCAATTTGGCGGCGCCGCAGGGACACTCGCGGCCTTAGGTGCACAAGGTCCAGTCATCGCCAAACACTTAAGTGAGCAACTGAAACTTCCTTTGCCGCAAATACCTTGGCACAGTCATCGCGATCGTCTGTCCGAAATTGCTACCACACTCGGATTGTTGACCGGCACGCTAGGCAAAATCAGCCAAGACATTGCTCTCCACATGCAAACCGAAATTGACGAGCTTCGCGAGCCCGCCGAAGAAAATCGCGGCGGATCGTCTACCATGCCCCACAAGCGCAATCCGGTTGCGTGCGCGATAATCCTCGCCGCCGCAACTCGCGTCCCAGGAATAGTAGCCACCATGTTGAGCGCCATGCTGCAGCAAGACGAGCGCGGTTTGGGCGGTTGGCACGCCGAATGGGAGACCCTACCCGAAATTGTCTGCCTCTCCGCCGGAGCACTACATCATCTGGCCAATGTTGTTCCGCGACTCGAGATCGATGTGAATCGCATGAGCGAGAATTTAAATCTGACCAAAGGCTTGATTTTTACCGAAGCCATCAATGCCGCGCTAGGTGAAAAAATCAGCCGGTCGCAGGCACGTGATTTCATCGACGCCGCCAGTCAACGAGCCATCAAAGAAAAGCGCCACCTGAGAGACGTTATCAATGACGACCAGAAAATCGCCAAGCATCTTTCGTCCCAAGAGCTGGATAGTCTTTTTGATCCGCGAAATTACACCGGCTCATCCAGCGAGTTCATCGACCGCGTCCTCGAAAACCATAAATCTCAGAAAAATATTTAACCGGAGCGCCTGTGGCCTTCGTTGAAACCAAAGACCTGCATATGCATTACGAACTCGATGGCCCGGCCAACGCCCCCGCACTGGTGCTTTCCAATTCGCTAGGCACGAATTTATCGCTGTGGAATGCGCAATTGCCGGTTTTTGCCAAGACCTTTCGCGTGCTCCGCTATGACTCGCGTGGCCACGGCCAAACGTCCGCCACGCTTGGCGAATACACAGTGGAAATGTTGGGCCGCGATGTCCTTCAGCTACTCGACGCCTTAAATCTCGACCGCGTGAATTTTTGCGGCCTCTCTATCGGAGGAATGACCGGCATGTGGCTGGCTGCAAACGCGCCACGGCGCCTAACAAAACTCGTGCTCTCCAACACGGCGCCGAAAATCGGCAAACTCGACACCTGGAACCAACGCATAAAATTAGTTCGCGAGGGCGGTACCAAGGCCGTCGCTCAACCGGTAGTTGAAAAATGGTTCACGCCAGAATTTCGCGCCAAGCACCCGGATCAAATAGCAAAAACCCGTCACATGATCGAAACCACTAGCACTGATGGTTACGTCGGTTCGTGCGCCGGCGTCCGCGATTTTGATTTCTGGGAACAGGCAGGCATCATTCGAGCTCAAACTTTAGTAATCGCGGGAACCCACGATCAATCTGTGCCACCGTCCGACGCTCAGAAACTCGCAAAACAAATTCCCGGTGCGCGCTATATCGAATTGCCGGCGGCCCACATTTCCAATGTTGAAGCCGCTGCCCGCTTTACCGACGAAGTCACCGCATTTTTGCGCGCTTAAGGAGTCTAAATGGACGAACACGAACGTTTCGAAGCCGGCATGAAGATTCGCCGCGAAGTCTTGGGCGACGCGCATGTCGACGCTGCCATCGCCAAACGCAACGCATTCAGCGATGCATTTCAGGAACTGATCACGCGTTACGCATGGGGCGAAGTCTGGACTCGCCCCGGCTTGC
Organism: Acidobacteriaceae bacterium; assembly: GCA_030838075.1. Classification (GTDB taxonomy): domain Bacteria; phylum Acidobacteriota; class Terriglobia; order Acidiferrales; family UBA7541; genus Acidiferrum. The sequence goes on along the minus strand of JAUTXJ010000223.1, from coordinate 4,133 downwards.
CCCGTCAAACGCGCAGCCTGATCACCGTAGCAATGCTCGTCGCTCTTAACCGCGAAGAAGAGTTGCGTCTGCATTTACGCGCCGCAATAAGAAATGGTGCGACCCACGAAGAAATCCGCGAGACGCTTTTGCAATCCGCCATTTACTGCGGCGTGCCAGCCGCCAACTCCGCATTTCGCATCGCCCACGAAATTTTTAGCGAAAAAACCTGATTAGCCCCGGCCAAAATAAAACTGAAAAAAGGCCCCTCCGGCTCCTTCGCATGCGGCTAAAAAAGCAACTCGCGAGCGCCCTAAAGGCACGCTTTTAACATTGCCCTAAACAAGCATAAAGTCTATATTGTCAGCACTATGCACACCCCACCCGCCTCTCATTTCACGCTATTCGCCCGCCTATTCCCTGCCCGCCGCAATATAAATTTCCTGGCACTATTCGTAGGCCTCGCCGTTACCCTCACGCCTGTACCAGCCCGGCCGGACGGCGCACCCGATCCTCACGGACTTGGCCCCATCCTCAACTACATTTCAACCGGCTGGAACACCTTGACGCGCTCAATGAACGAATGCTCCACCGTGGTGGATCCCAAATTCGCAGCCGCATCGGTGATGTACCTGCCCGCAGATTTTCACGAGCCGTCCGCGCTCGCAGAATTGCAAAAGCAATGCAAATTTGAAGTCAAACATTTGCCAACAGTGATTCATCATCCCGGCGAAATCGACGCCGACAGTTTGAATCCCCCCGGCCTTCTCTACCTCGAAAATAAATATGTGGTCCCTGGCGGCCGTTTCAATGAAATGTACGGCTGGGATAGTTATTTCATTATCCGCGGCCTCGTTCGCGACGGCCGGGTCGACTTAGCGCGTGGCATGGTTGAAAATTTCTTCTTCGAGATCGAACATTACGGCAACGTGTTGAACGCCAACCGTAGCTATTACCTCAGCCGCTCGCAGCCACCGTTTCTCACGTCCATGATTCTGTCCGTCTACGACTCGCAAAAAGCTGCCGGCCATGAAGACAAGAATTGGCTCGCCAGAGCATACGCCTTTGCCGTTAGAGACCACGACATGTGGACACAGGATCCGCATCTCGCCGGCTCCACTGGCTTGTCTCGATACTTCGATCGCGGCAACGGCCCTTCTCCCGAAAGCGTGAAAGATGAAACCGGCCACTATCGTGATGTAGGCGGATTTTTTTTGCGTCACCCCGAACTCGATGACCATGACCTGGTGCGAAAAGATCCCGGCAAAACTGAGCCGCAGACCTTTGGCGCTCAATATTCCGTGCGCGTCTGTGACTCTGGCCACGACGCGTCGCCCAAAGTTGCGCAGGAAGCCGGGCAACATGCCGACTGCGAGACCGCCGAAGAAATCGCCCTCAGCGCGGACTTCTACAAAGGCGATCGCTCCATGCGCGAATCCGGCTACGACATTTCCTTTCGCTTCGGCGCTTACGGCGCGCAAACCCAGAACTTCGCCCCCGTATGCCTGAACAGCCTGCTCTACAAAACCGAAAAAGACTTGCAGCAAATGAGCGAAACCCTCGGAAAAAACGACGAAGCTCACAAATGGTCGCGCCTCGCCGATGAACGCAAGGCAAATATCGACAAATATTTGTGGAACGAAAAAACCGGAATGTTTTTCGACTACAACTTCGTCAAACAGCAGCAATCCACTTACGCCTATGTCACCGTGTTTTATCCGCTCTGGGTGGGATTAGCCACGCCCGATCAGGCTAAAGCGATAATGAAGAATCTCTCCATCTTTGAGAAACCAGGCGGCCTCGTCATGAGCCCTTATGAAACGGGTGGACAGTGGGACTTCCCCTACGCCTGGGCCCCTAATCAACTGCTCTCCGATGAAGGCATGCGCCGTTACGGCTTCAACGAAGATGCCGATCGCGTCTCCTATAAATTCCTCTCTACCGTTGCGGAAAATTTCAGGCGGGATGGCACCATTCGAGAAAAATACAATGCCGTGACCCGCTCTTCGGAAACTGCGGTGACCGCCGGATATCACGTGAACATCGTCGGGTTCGGATGGACCAACGGCGCATTCCTGAATTTGCTTCACGACCTGCCAAAGCCGATGGCTGACCGCTTGGCGAAAGAACAAGATGCCGCGCCGCCAGTAGCGGCAAAAGCTACGTCCCCGGCGAACTAATCCAGCGGTTTAACGCTCGAGTGCAGCACTGACTTCAGAAATTTCACATCCGGTTTCGGCGTTGCTCCCACCTGTGACGCCACCCACGAGCCCATGCGATTGGCCGCTTCATTCATTTCATCCAGGGTTGCTCCGCGCAGATAGTGATGGATCAGCGCAGCTGTAAACGCATCGCCGGCGCCAACAGTATCCGCCACCTCCGTAGGAAAACCCGGATGTCTGTGCACGCCGTCCGTCGCCACCAACGAACTTCCGCTCGGACCTTCCGTCACGCACACCAGCTTCAATCCACACGTATGCAAAAGCCACTGCCCCGCCGTCTCTTTTGCATTTGACTCGTATCCTAAAAGCTCTGACACCCGCACCAACTCATCCTCATTCACCTTCATAATATCGGCGCTCTTTGCCGATTCGCGGAAAATGTCAGCAGAGAAAAAAGACTGGCGCAAATTTACGTCGAAAACTTTGACAGCGTTAGGCGGTAAGTTTTGAAGAAACAGTCGAATCGTCCGTCGCGAGCGCTCCGACCGCTGTGCCAGAGAGCCGAAGCATACCGCTGCTGCACGCCCGGCTAGCGCCTGCCATTGCGAAGTCCACTCGAAATTATCCCAGGCCACATTTTCCGCAATCTGGAATTTCGGCTGTCCATCCTCAAACACTTCCACCTTTACCGTGCCCGTCGGGCTGTTCCTATCCAGCTGCAGCCATTCCTGTGATAGCCCAAGTTTCGCTAATCTCCGCGCGGCGGCATTTCCCAGCCGATCTCTCCCTACGCGGCTGGCCACCACACCTTCGTCTCCAAGCAAGCTGGTCATGTACGCAAAATTCGCCGGCGCGCCGCCCAATTCCTTGCGATTGAGAAAGACATCCCACAGTAATTCTCCGAGACCAACAATCGTGTACTTGGCGGGCATAAACTCGATTCAGCCTCACGCGCCACCTTCAGCGCTTCCCTAAGAAAAATATCTCCGAGCTTTACGGTTTCTGATCTTTGGCGGCTTGATCTCTGGCGGCCTGCAAACTTTCGGCCACTTTCAGTTCGCGCTCCGCATCATCCATTCGTCCCAGTGTTCGATAACTCTGCCCCAGCAAGTGATGCGCTACGGAATTGTTCGGGTCCATTGCCAGCGCCCGTTGCAATGCACGCATTGCGAGTTCGGGCTCGCCTTTTTTTTCCAAAACTTTTCCCAGCAGGATGTACGGTCCGCTTGAATTCGGGTCCAGCCAAATCGACCGCTGCAAAAGCTTTTCCGCCTCATCGAATTTCTGAGCTCGAGAGTACGCATCCGCTAGTTTGTAATACGCCGCTGGATTGCCGGGATTAATGGCGAGTTCTTGTTCGAACTGAGCCGTGGCCTCAGGAAGCTTATTCTCATATAGATAAAGTTCGCCCAGCACCTGATGTGCCAACGGAAGCTTAGCATCAAGCTCGACCGCCTTTTTACCGTATTCCTCCGCTATCGGGGCGAAATCGAGACGCAGCAGAAGCCGCGCCGTGAAAAGATACGCCGCAGCCGAATCCGGAGGAACTTGAAACATTTTCGCAAACGCTCGTCGCGCGCTCGCATAATCTTTCGTTTGAATGTACGCGACACCAAGAATGTAGGACGCATCTACACTGGCGCTCGGATACCACAACTGCACTTTCACCAGATAAGGAATCGCTTCCGCTGGCTTATTCGAGAGATACAGCGAAAGCCCAATGAGCTGCGTAGCTTCCTTATCGTCGGGATTTTCTGCCATCGCGCGTTGTAGCGCGTCAACCGCGTTGCCATAATCGCCTTTTCGATAGTAAGTAACGCCAAATTCGTGAGAGAGATTCCTCGCCGTGGGATTAGTTTTGGACATTTCATTTAACCCGTTGAGCGCGTCGTCGAATTTGCCTTGCTCAGTCAGCCGGTGAACTTCCTCGTAAGACGGCGGTCCGCTGGCTACAGACTGCGCCTTAACCGAAAATTGCAAAAGAAATAAAAA
>JAUTXJ010000195.1 GCA_030838075.1 Acidobacteriaceae bacterium | reverse complement strand
CAAGAACGCGCTAGTTGGCGCGGACGAAATGGCCGCGACGATTTTGCTGGTAGCAGGCTTCGCTGGCTTCGTTGCAGAAGGGCTTTTCCTTGCCGTAGCTGACGGTGCTGAGACGATCGGCAGAAATGCCAAGCGAGATTAGATATTGTTTGACGGCGGTGGCGCGACGATCTCCCAATCCGAGGTTGTATTCGGTGGAGCCGCGCTCATCGCAATGGCCTTCGATGGTGGCTTTAATGTCTGGATACTTGCGGAGGACTTCGGCGGTGGCGCTAAGGGCCTGGCGCGCATCGGGCCGTATGTCAGCTTTGTCCAAATCGAAGTACGCGTCTTTAACCTGCTTGAGGAAAATATCATCTCTATTGCGATCCGTATCCGTAGGCTCGGTGCTGACAGCGGTGGCGATGGTGATGCGGACGCTGGCATCGGCGGAGCCGCCCGGACCGGTAGCGGTGATGGTGTAGGTCGCAGAGTCTCCAGGGGTGACTTTGGTGGAGCCTTCAGCAGAAACTGGGCCGACTTCGGGCGCGATAGCGACTTGCGTGGCGTTGGTGGTGGACCAGGTAAGAGTGGTCGACTCGCCCTTGTTGATGCTGGTGGGATCGGCCTGGAAAGTCACAGTGGGGCGAGGCGCCTCTTCGGTGCGCGCAGGCGCAGTGTTACGGGTGGTCAGGGGCTTTTTTCCGCAACCAAAATTCAATACGGCGACCGATAAAGCGGCCAGCAGGCAACTTCTATACAACTTAGGTGAAACAGCAAACATTCGTATTTCCTCCTCGACATAGAATCCCAAGCCGTCTGGGCAAGAATCGTACCACTTGCTTGTAAATCGAAAGGCTATTACTCCTAAGAGTTATACCCGATGTTCCAGCACTGCAACAGGTCTATACACGTTTTTCGGTTACAGATGCGTTAAGACGAAGGTCAAAACGTGAAAGTCAAAATTTGAAACTGTGCTTCGTTGTTTAGACTTGAGTTGTTCCACCTTACAAGCCCCACCCTCAAAAAAAATGAGGGTGGGGCACCCTCCGCTATTCATTGTCATTATTTGGGGGACCAGTTCGGGGATTCGTTGTGGCCGGTGGTGGTTAGTTGATGGGGCTGCGAGCCGTCGGCTAGCATGCTCCAGATTTGGCGCGTGCCGCCGCGCGTTGATTCGAACACGATGTGGCGGCCGTCAGGGGCCCAGCTGGGGCGTTCGTTGCGGCCTGCATCGCGGGTGATTTCGACGATTTTGCTGGTGGCGGCTTCCATCACGTAGATGTCGTAGTTACCGGAAGGGCGGCGCCAACTGAAGGCGAGGATTTGCCCGTTGGGGGACCATGCAGGGTCGATGACATAACCCATGTCGGGCAGATCGAATTTGGAAACGCTGGTGCCGTCGGAGTTCATGGAATAAAGTTGCGGGACGCCGCCACGATCGCTGACGAAGACGACGGTCTGTCCGGTTTTAGGATTCCAAGTGGCGGAAGTGTTGGCGCCATTGGAATTGGTGAGGCGCCTGGGACGGCCGCCGCTGGCTTCGCTAACGTAGAGTTCCGGACTGCCCTGCATGGATGAGGAAAAAATAATTTGTGTGCCGTCGGGCGACCATGACGGGGAACTGTTGCTGCCCTTGAACTGTGGGAAGGAAACAAGTTTTCCGGTGTCCATGGAATACATGCAGATTTGCGCGCTGGTGACGCGGATCATGGGCTTAAAGCAGGTGAAGGCGATGCGAGAAGCATCGGGCGACCAACGCGGAGTGAGCGCGATGGAACGCAGGCTGGTGAGCGGATGCTGATTGGCGCCGTCGTAATCCATGAGCCAGAGTTCTTTGGTACCGGTGCGGGAGCTGACGAAGGCGATTTGGGTTCCTGCGATGCTGGGGAGACCGCCACTTAGTTTGTTGATGATTTCATCGGCGAACTGGTGAGCGAAGCGGCGCACTTGCGCGTCGGTCGGAGTGCCACGATAAACCTTGGCGACAACCGGTTGCGAAGAGGGATTGCGAACGTCGAAGAGCCAGGCCTGGATGGCTACTTCGGGGGTGGATTCGGTGAGATTGCCGAAGGCAACCATGTTGGCGTTTGCCGGGGCGTCCGTCCACGTGAGATTACGCAGCTCGGATGGTTGGGAAGGAGCTTGTGGGGGATAAAAACTGGGGCTGACCAGTTCGATAATTCCGCTGAATTGCAGATCGTCACGGACTACCTGCGTGAATAGTGCGGAGTGATTTTTTGCAGGGTCGACGCGCGGAGCAAAGTCGGCTACGGCGATACGAGGCTTTTCCGCACCAAGACCGGTGTGAATCCTGATAATGTCCTGTGCCCATGATACTTGCGGGACACAGAATATCGCCATGATGACTATCGGAATGCATTTGAAACGCTTAGACGGACTTAGCACCTTCACCCCCGAATTTCGCCGCGATGCGATGCGGCGTTGAAAAACAAATTACTTCGTCATGGACAAATCGAAATCAAAATCCACATTTACGTAGGAGCCTGAATAGTCGTTGGGTAACGGCGGCATCGGCGAGGCGCTCGCTAATGCGCGCTGCACGGAAATATCCATGGATTGGTTTCCGCTGGATAGCTCCATGCGAATATTTTTGACGGAGCCGTCACGATTGATGGTGAACGTCATTACGGAGCGCGCACGCCGCGCGGAGCGGACAGCAGGATCAATTTCAAAAAGGTTCCAGTTGCTGCCGATCTTGCGGCGAACGGCTTCCACATACCAACCGTAGCGGGTGGCGAAATCGCCACCGCCCTGGCCTTGTATCTTCATGCCACTGGTGGTGGCGCCGGGAGTGTTGCCGTACCCAGTGAGAACATCGGGGTTACCGCCCTTGCCGGTTCGAACAGCGTTAGGGGGAGCAGGGCGGAGATCCTCGAAAACTTTTGAAGGATGTACTACCGGTTTTTTTCGTGGTTCGTCCTTAAACTCCTTGTCAGGATGGACGATGGGTTTGGGTTTGGCGGGCTGGTCTTCTTTGAATTTGGGAATTTCCAGCGCGTCTTTAGGAACTTCAGGGATCTCAGGAGCTTTCGGTTCTTCCTTGTACAGGCCCTTAGTGGGATCGACGGCGTGACTATCGGTAGTCAAATCCGGCTTGGGCATAGGGATGCCAGCGCTCGGGACGAGATTGACTTTGACATCATTGCCGAGATTACCGCCAACGCTATTCCACTCGTTTCCGCGGTATTGGTACCAGGCGGATATGCCAATAGCGAGCGCCAACGCGCCGTGCAAAAAAGCGGAATACACGAGGAATTTTCGTAAGGTGACTTCGTCCGTGTTGGCGAGAGCGACGCTCATCTTATATGTCTAGCGCTCATTATTTGGCGCGTGGACGATCGGTGATGGGTTCCGTGACGATACTGATGTTGTTTATTCCGGAGACGCGAAGCGCGTCGACCACGGAGGCGAAGGTTCCAAACGGCACAGTTTCATCGCAACGAAGAAAGACGGCATCCTGGGGGTCTTTTTGCTGGGCTTTCACCTTTTCGCCGAGCTCATGAACGTTAACAGGCTTATTTCCTAGATAGACGAGTTGGCCTTTGTCCACGGAGACGACGATGCGTTGTTCCGGGCTCTCTTTAACGGCGTGGGTTTTTGGCACATTAAGTTCGATGCCGGACTGCAGGATTGGGGCTGTAATCATGAAGATGATGAGGAGGACCAACACGACGTCCACGAAGGGGACCATGTTGATCTCGGAGAGCGAGGATTG
>JAUTXJ010000194.1 GCA_030838075.1 Acidobacteriaceae bacterium | reverse complement strand
GTGTAGTTTTTGCGAAAGGCGCGATTGCCGGCGATGAGCCGCAGGATTTCATCGGTAAGACTGGACATGGCCGCGAAGGATTCCACTTCCTGGCCGGTGAGACGCGGGGACTGCAACACCGCGCGTTGCACCACTTTGTTGGAATCGCGAATGAGCGTGCGCCGAGCTTCCGAACCGCCTTTGAAGGCGAATTGCACGCGTTCGGAAACCGACATTTTCGCGAGCCGCTGGAGTAGCGTCTGACGGCGTCCTTCGTCGGGTTCGACCTCCATAAGCGCTTCCATAAGAGCTTTTTCGTCGACGGGAGTTTCCGGGGCGAGCAATTCCTGCAACACGCGTTTATTGTCAACGGTGGCTGATGAGGATTTCAGAAGGGCGGCGGCTAGCTCGGAAGAATCGCTTACGCGATCGAGCGAGTCCATCAGTGCTTGAATGCTCATGGAGGAAAGTTGCGGGACATGTGGAGTTATGAATCTTGAGGGGCAATTTCTGTTTTGCACCATGGCTTCAGCTACGGCGGGTTTGCCGACAAGGTGCTGCGAGGCGTATTCAAAAATAGCGGGAAGAGCTTCACTGCGCTTCAAGGCTTCGACGAAGGCTTCGGCCGGCTGGGAACGTAACGCTTCCGAGGCTTGCTGCGCGACCACTTCATCAGCATCGGTGGAAAGAAGCACCAAAATCTCAGCGCGATCAGCGGGGGAAAGATTTCCTTGGCTAGTACAGACCGCGAGTTTGCGCTCGCGGGAGCTGAGGTCACGCAAAAGTTCAGGGACGAGCTGTTCCATCGTGCGAGGGCCTCAGGTCTTTATATCCAAGCACAATTGTATTCGCTCTGCGGGAGGAATTTCCGAGTGATGCGCGAGAGGTAATAGGGCGGCCATTCAGCTCGAGGTGCACAGCGGCCCCGTCGGCAGCGATGATCTGGAATTGTTGCGCGGCGGTGAAATGGTGAATGTCGCCGGGCATGACGTCGGCATCGAGGAGCGTTTGATCGTCGGCAAGAATGCGCACGTGCGAGCGGACGGAGGTGGAGACGGTGAGTTCGAGTTTGTCGGGTGCTTTAATAGGAGCGGCGGAATCGGTAGACAGCGGAGGCGGCGTGGAATTCGCGGCCGGATGGTTAGCGCGGTAGTGTTGCCATGCGTAGGAGCCGCCACGGAAGAATCCGTAGGCTAGCAACACGAGAGCGAGTAAGGCTAAAGCTGGAATCCACCTGGGAGGCGAGGGGAGTTGATTCTGGTAGGGAGCAGGCGCATCGGTTTTCTGGACGCCGCGAGCCAGATCGTATTCGGAGAGCAAGTCCTCTTCGTCCAGACCGAGGTATTGGGCGATGGAGCGAACGAATCCGCGAGTGAAGCTGCCGCCCGGGAGCTTCTCCCACTCCTCGTTTTCGATGGCCTCGAGGAATCGCGGGCCGATGCGAGTGCCGGCGGTCAGCTCGGCAAGAGTGACCTCGCGCATATCGCGTTCGCGTTTTAGATGTTCGCCGAAATTACCTTTGGCCATGGGAGGCTACCTGCCCCATACGATACCAAAGCAAAGAGCAATCGTCTCGCCGAAGAGAGGCATTTTGGGTGGCCAGGAGCGAAAACCTGTGAATAATATCGCGTGGCGGAGCGAAGGGCACATATTGATACCCAAGAATGAGGTCTAACCAGCGGCCAAACTGGAACATCCTGCGCTTGTGTAGTAGTTTGTCGAAATGTGCGGTGGTAGATTACATCCGAGATGGGTGGGCATATGAAGCGTCGCGAATTTATTTGGTTCGCAGGGGCGGTTTCCGCAGGGCTTGCCTTCTGTAAGACGGCGCGATTACGGGGGGAAGAGGCGAAAGCGGACCGGTGGCGAACGTTTGAGGTGACGACGCGCGTCGAGATCCTCGATATTTCCGGGCCCTCGCGGATATGGGTGCCGACCGCGTTACTGGCTCCGACGCCATTTCAGAAGACGCTGGCCAATGAAGTTAAGGCGGATGGCGGCACGGTAAACCACGTTGACAGCAAGGAGGACGGGCTCGGAATTATTGCGACGGAATTTCCAGCGGGAGTGAGGCCGGTCCTCGCGGCCACAAGCCGTGTGGCGACGAAGGACTATGTGGTGGAGCTGTCCCATATTGGTCCGACGTCGAAAGAGAATCACTCGGAGTTGCAGCATTTTCTGCGGCCAACCAAATTGCTGCCTACCGATGGAATCGTAAAATCCACGGCTACGGACATCACCCGTGGAGCGGATAGTGACGTTGAGAAGGCGCGCGCCATTTACGACTGGATCGTTGACCATACCTTTCGAGATCCGAAAACGCGGGGATGTGGAGTTGGGGACATTCGTTTTATGTTGGAGTCGGGGGACCTGGGCGGGAAGTGCGCAGACCTCAACGCGTTGTTTGTGGGCTTGGCGCGCGCAGCCGGGCTTCCCGCGCGGGACGTGTATGGCATCCGAGTCGCCAAGTCAGAGATGGGATTCAAGAGTTTGGGGGTCTCGTCGGCGAATGTAACCAAAGCGCAGCACTGCCGTGCGGAGGTGTACATCAGGGGCGTTGGGTGGTTTCCCGTCGACCCTGCGGACGTGCGCAAAGTGGCGCTAGAGGAACCACCGGGGAATCGTCCACTGACGGATGAGTTGGTGAAGAAAACCCGCGAACGGTTATTCGGATCGTGGGAGATGAATTGGATGGCTTTCAACTTTGCACATGATGTCGCGTTGCCGGGGTCCAGCGGGAGACCGGTCGGATTTTTCATGTACCCCCAGGCGGAGACGAAGGACGGCAGGCTTGATCCGCTCGCTCCGGAGGCGTTTAAGTATGAGATCACGTCGAGAGAGATTGCGGCAGATGGTGAGTGAGCGCATTTTGTTTCGTTGTACACACGCGGACGATCTGGCGAAGATGTACACCCAGAGCGCTAGCCGCTAGTGAGGCTGCACTTCTACCGGGTCTGGCAGGTGCACGGCACCGGTAATTAATTCACCAAGCCGCAGGACAGGGCTTAACCTCTGGAACTGACGGTGAACGAAGGAATGTTTGAGGGACATTCGCGTTGGTCGGTTGCAGCTTGGATAATGATCCGCTCTCCCGTCCGCTGATTGAGAATAAGGTAGTCGGCGGGTGCGGCGACGGCGAGAACTTTCGTGATGTAGGACTTAGCGCGTTCCATGTCGGCGATTGCGCGTAACCACCTGACAGTGCCGTTGTGCTCTACTTTGAAAACATCAAAGGGGTCTAGCATATCGGTGGCTCTCCCATCCGGGCCATGCAGGTAGAGGTGCTCGTTCCCACCTTAAAAATTAATTTGAATCGCGACGAGGAATACTGAGCGTCGCGGCGTCGCCAATGGTCTTTTGGGCCGATTGGGCTACGCGGGGCAATGCCATCTCCCTCCTGACGTTGGCCAGTGCTTTTTTGGCCGATTGTTTCTTCGTTTTGTGACGCATGCGGCATGATGTCATTCAGCCAGAGAGAATAATGTTCAATCCAGCACAGGACCGGGAAGGGTGTTGAAAACATTGGCGAAAGTCGCTCTGATGGTGTGCGCCGCGAGGCAATAGCCTCAAATCCGTGGTCCCTAAGAGTCATTTACTGTCTGGACAAATGTACTGTATTGAACAGTTGACGGTCATACATACGTACACAGTAAGGCGAGTGTAAAAATGATGACCGTACGGACTTTGCTGCTCATCGATAACGATGCTTCGCACGTCGACGTTTTTACCGACGCGTTGTTGAACGCCACTGACGGTCCATTCCAAAGTGAGTGCGTAAAGACTCTTGCGGAAGGCATCAGGCGTTTGAGACGGAGGGAATTCTGGGCGATTTTTTTAAACCTGTCGCTGCCCGACAGCCAGGGTATGGAAACCTTCGACAAGCTGGCGCTGGCGGTGCCTGGCGTACCAACATTAATCATAGCTGGTCCGAAGGATGTAGTCGTTGCCCTGGAAGTATTGCGGCACGGAGCCAAGGATTATCTGCTGGAGGACCATCTCGACAGGGACTCATTTGTTCGCGCTATACGCAATATGGCGGAACGAAAGACCGCGGACGAGTTGTTATTCAGGGAGAAAGAACGCGCCCAGGTGACGCTCGATTCCATAGGGGACGCGGTACTGAGTACCGACCTTGAAGGCAAAGTTACCTACCTTAATGTTGTAGCGGAAAAGATCACCGGTTGGACCCGAGAAGAAGCCGCAGGCAAGGACATCGAAGAAGTATTTGTAATCGTCGACGCCAGCACACGGGAGCCTTGTGTAAATCCATTGAGAGCGGCAATCAAGAAAAACAGAACCGTTCAGCTTACGCCGAACTGCATTCTGATACGACGCGATGGAACTGAATTTGCCATTGAAGACTCTGCTGCTCCGATCCATGACCAACGCGGTTTAGCGACCGGAGCGGTGATCGTTTTCCACGACGTGTCGGCGGCGAGGGCCATGGGAGTGGAAATGTCCCATATGGCACAGCACGACACTCTCACGAATTTGCCCAACCGGACCTTGCTGCAGGATCGCCTCACCCAAGCGATTGCGACAGCCAGCCGCAACGATTCCCGAATCGCGGTATTGTTTCTGGATCTGGACGGATTCAAACACATCAATGACTCGTTGAGTCATGCGACCGGGGACAGATTACTTCAGTTAGTAGCGAAGCGTTTGCTGGCTGCGGTGCGCACGTCGGATACGGTGTGCCGCCTGGGTGGAGATGAATTTGTGATCCTGCTTTCGGAGGTGGCACACGCAGGTGATGCAGGTGTTAAAGCAGGAAAAATACTGAGTGCGCTAAGCGCACCGTTCGAGATGGAGCAAAACACTCTTCGAATTACGGGGAGCATAGGAATAAGCACCTACCCGGAGGACGGCCAGAGCGCGGAATTGCTGATCAGAAATGCAGACCTAGCCATGTACCAGGCCAAGGAAAAAGGCCGTAGCAATTGTCAATTCTTTGAGAAGGGGATGAATGTCCGAGCCGTGGAACGTCAATCGATCGAAGGAGATTTGCGGTTCGCGCTGGAACGGAATGAGTTCGTTATGCACTATCAGCCTAAAATAGATCTTACGACAGGTGAGATTACGGGGGTCGAGGCCTTGATCCGCTGGCAACATCCGGGGAGGGGGTTGGTTGGTCCGCTACAATTTATCTCCATTGCCGAAGATTGCGGGTTAGTGCTGCCGATCGGAAGATGGGTACTGCGCGAATCATGCAAGCAAGCGAAGGCATGGCAAGATGCCGGTTTGCCGGCTATCGAAATGGCGGTTAACGTTTCTTCAGTAGAGTTCCGCAACGATGAGTTTCTTGAAAGCGTTGGCACAATTTTGAAGGAGACAGGTCTGGAACCTCGCTACCTCGAATTAGAATTGACGGAAAGCGTGCTGATGCAGCATGCCGAGTTCAGTGTCCCCGTGTTGCAGAAGCTGAAAGCGATGGGGGTGCGCCTGGCCATCGATGATTTTGGGACGGGGTACTCGAGCTTAAGTTATCTGAGGCAGTTTCCGATTGATACATTGAAACTAGATCAGTCGTTTATTCACGAGATCAATGCTGACACAGACGAGGCCACGATCATCAGTGCGGTGATCAATATGGGCTGTCACCTGAAGCACCGGGTGATTGCGGAAGGAGTAGAGACAGCCGAACAGTTGGCCTTCCTACGGGCGCACGGGTGTGATGAAGGCCAAGGATACTATTTTGGCCGGCCGATGCCTGCTTTAGAGACCTCGAAATTGCTTGACTTAGGCACAGCACCGACCGTCATTGACCAGGGATTTCAAGAACCCGGCTTCCTGCAGAGCGTTAGTCGGCAAATAGTGAATTGATCGAGTCAACGATGTGGGTCATTCCGTCGGGCTTGGAAAGCACAGCGTCAACGCCGATGGCGGAACTCAGGAATTTCCCAATTCTTTCCGAGTACATGGTGAACAGGATGATGCGGATATTCGGCATCTTGTTCTTCAGGATAGAGGCCACTTCCGCACCGTTAATTTCGGGCATGACCAGGTCGAGTAGAACCAGGTCCGGTTTCAGACGCTGAGCCTTTTCGAGAGTGTCCAGTCCATCTACCGCCTCGCCGCAAATTTCTATTTCTTCGTGATCACGCAAGAAGGTGCGGATGACATCGCGCACATTGGAACTATCGTCGGCAATCAACACGCGTTTATGCATAAACGCCAGATTGTGCCTGCCTTTAGGAGGCGGCTCAATACAAGGAATCCCGTATGTAGGATAAGGCACAATCGGACCCTGTGGAATTAGAGGAAGCGGAGCGGGAACGCTAGCAGCGCTGGAAACTCATACAATTCGCTGAATCCAAATGGGATCGCGGCTTTAGGGACGAAAAACTTAGCTGTGTACCACACCGATCGCCAATTAATCGTCCGAGCATTCCGGTCGTGTCCCTTGCAGCTTGGTCCGTTTCGTCAGTATCTGACTGTAGTTTGAACTGAGTTAATACAAGCGATTTTTCTCATCAACATAGGAAATTGTCGTAAAAAATGCAGACGTTTATAAAACGTCGCAACGATCGTGATTGCCTGCGGGTACAAACGAAGCGAGAGGTATAATCCGCGTGTCTATGGCGTTGGCGGAAGGTACAAAACTGGATGGCTACGAGGTTCTTAGCCTATTGGGCGAGGGCGGGATGGGAGAGGTATACCGCGCTCGTGACCCCGTTTTAAAGCGCGATGTTGCCATTAAAGTTTTGCCTCAATTTGTTTCGCAAGATCCCGACCGCATGCGCCGATTCCAGCAAGAAGCGCAGGCTGCCGCGGCGCTCAACCATCCAAACATCCTAGCTGTGTATCAACTCGGTAATTTCGAAGGCACAACGTATCTGGTGTCGGAGCTGCTGGAAGGCGACACGCTGCGTCAGGAATTGACGCACGGTGCGCTGCCCGCGCG
>JAUTXJ010000122.1 GCA_030838075.1 Acidobacteriaceae bacterium | reverse complement strand
CCCTACGGCTGTGCTGAGCAAACCATCTCTTCGGCCTATCCCAGCTTGCTCTGGCTGGAACTTCAAAAGTCCCAGCATTTTCCACCTTCTCCACTCGATGCCCGGGCGCACCATTACCTTAGGTTGGCCTATGCGAAATTGCTTCGCTATCGTGAATCAGGTGGCGGCTTCTCTCTGTGGGGCAAAGGCAAACCGGAAATTTCCGTGTCGGCCTACGCCCTCCGTTTCCTTTCGGAAGCTTCGGAATTCACCGAGGTGGACCCGGACGTAGTCACTGCTGCGCGCCGTTGGTTGCTTCAACAAGCCACGCCGCAAGGCACCTGGATGGAAAGAGGTTCAGACGGCAAACTCCTCGAATCCTATGCGCTGTACGACACCGCCTACGTCGTCGAGGTCCTCGCGCGCGATCTACAACATCGCAATCCTAGCGACAAGGACATCGAGGTTGAGCGCGAAGCGATGCGCAAAGCGATCGAGTACTTCGCGAAATCTCGCCCCGCCGATTCCGATCCTTACGTCATCGCTCTCATTGCCCTCGCCAAGCTCGCTGCAGCGGCAGACGCGTCTACGGAGATCACTACGCTCCTCTCTCTCGAGCATTCCGAAGGGGAAGCCAGCTACTGGGATCTCCAGCACAACACCATTTTCTACGGTTGGGGTCACACCGGTCGCATCGAAACCACAGCCCTCGTCCTTGAGGCTCTTACCATCGCTAAACAGTCGGGCAACTACCCGGCAGAACTCGATCAGGCGCTCAATCGCGGCACCCTCTTCCTCCTCAAAAACAAGGACCAGTATGGCGTGTGGTATTCCACGCAGGCGACGGTCGACGTTCTGCAAACATTGGTCCGCCAATTAGGCACCGCCGCCGTGGACTCCGCCCATGCGCCCATGCGCATCTTCGTCGACGGAAAACCCGGCCCGCAGTTCTCCGCTTCGGCAGATAGACGCCAACTCACGCCGCAACGCGCCGAGCTCACGCAATTCCTCTCGCCAGGGAAGCACAGCATCCAGATTCGTGGCGGTCCATCCACACACGCGAGCGCGTATCTGAATGCGAGTTACTATTTGCCTTGGACCGATCCCGCGATTACCGCTTCTTCGGTTCGCAGCGGCGATGCGGAATCCCTGCGCTACTCGGTAACTTATGACCGTACGGTAGTCGCCCTGGGTGAAGCCATCGGTTGTACGGTCCACGCCGAGCGCGTAGGCTTCCGGGGATACGGCATGATGCTTGCAGAAATTGGTTTGCCTCCAGGCGCAGAGGTAGATCGCAGCTCTTTGGAGGCCGCCCTTTCTGCGAACTGGGACGTACAAAGCTACGAAATTCAGCCGGACAGAATTGTCGTGTACCTATGGCCTCGTGCGGGGGGCACCACTTTTTCCTTTTCACTGAAGGCGCGATTCGCGATGAGGGCACAATCCGCGGAATCTATTCTTTACGATTACTACAACCCGGAAGCGCGAGCCTCCGTGCCACCCGCGCGGTTCGTGGTGCAATGAAAGTGAACCACCCGCCGGGCAAAGTGAGCCAAGCACTTTCGTGCCTGACCCATATTCCAACCTACCCGGAGTGGTGTTTCCTGCGATCCAGAATGTTTCTGCAGTCCCCGTGGTCTTGCTCAATTGCTGCAAGAGCGATTCTCAGGGTCAACAAAAGCTACCGAAAAAAGAGAGGAACTAGCAGTGGGAACCCGGCCAAGAAGCCAGCAATTCTTGACTCTACTTGCTACTAGTTTTGAACGATTTGAGGCCATGTCATCTCTATCAGAATCCGGCGGTTGTAGACAATCTAAGATGCGCGTTGAAAACAAGAGACATACCAACGCTCACCAACCCCTCACCTCCCTCTCAACAACGGAGGCTATAATCCCCCCTCTCCGCCACAGCTAAAATCATCAGTAAAAATGCGCCAATCCGCCCCTTGCTACTATTTTTATTATGATTACTATAATTTAATAGCTATATCCATGCTAACACGTTGGAAGTTGTAGCATGTTCTTGGCAGTTCCAAGTGTTGTAGGATTATGAGTGGGTGTCATTTCATTTGGCCGTATATGAATATCAGCGCGTTAATAGGAATTGCGAAGCACTCGAATTGTACGGCGGGGCCGCTCCTCCGGCGCCCGGTGGGTTTCTTTCTTGAGGTAATGAGACCGAGAACGCTGGAAAACATTGCCGAATCGGCCGGAGGCATGACGGAGGGGAACAGCGAGAGCTACGTTGATGCGACGTTCAACGACCGCCGTGTGGCTAAAGCGAACAGCGCATTTGAGAGTAAACCGTAGGCTGGGAGATCGAGCCTCCCAGCCTACGCCAGTTTCCCGGTGGAACCAATACCTCTTGCGAGGATCTCTTTGTGGGAGATTCCAGGAGTTCAACGATCTGGATATGCGGGCTACTTTTTCTCGCTCATTTCCCCACCGCTGGTCGTCTTGTAGACCGAAGAGTTAGTCGAGACGTACAAGATGTCGGGTGAGTCTGCGTCTAGTGCAATGCCGAAGACATTCAGATCGTCCAGTCCAGTGTTGATGGCCGCCCAGGAGTCACCGCCATTCAGGCTCGTAAAGACGCCTGCGCCTTCGAAGGCGATATACAAGACATTGTGCCGACGAGGATCAATCTGCACAGAGCCGGTGCGCGCGGTCTGAAAGCCGTCCGGCAGCCCATTGCTTTGGGAGACAAAAGAGGCGCCCCCATCGACACTCTTCAGCACCCCAGCAAAGTTTCCCGAGTAGACGATATTGGACTCGACTGGGTCGACCGTCGCGCTTAAGGACGGCGTTTGATCTACATTTACCCAACTGGCCCCGGCATCCAAGGACCGCCAGATCCCGCTATTACCGGCGAAGAAAACAGTCTGGTGGTGTTGGGGGTCAATGGTAATTCCCCTACCACTGAGAAACAGGAAATCGTTGGGAAGGCTGCCCGGAGCGCGATCGATACGTGTAAACGTCTCGCCAAAATCTACGCTTTTCCAAATGCCATCACCGCTGCGAAATGTAGAAAGATAAATGGAATGATCGACAGGGTCCACGGTGACACCGGCAACGTAGATCTCGCTTGATCCAAAAAGGCGACGTTCCCAATGCCGACCATGGTCACGAGATCGGTAGAGGCCTCCACCGGTAAACGATCCTGCATAGACAAGCTTGGAGTCCTGTGGGTCGAAGGCAATGCTCCGTGGCGCTCGGGAGGTCAGTCCATCCTCGCCGCCATCCTCCCAAGTGCGACCACCATCGTGCGTAACGAACAGGCCGCCGTCATTCGTTGAGAAGAACACGTGTTCGTGGTTGGCGGGATCGATTCCCAGCGCGTGCCCGTTCTGACAGCGGCAGTTTTTCAGTTGCTCCCAGGCCACTCTTCGCCAATTCGAGGCCCGGCGATCGTCTTCATCGGAAGCTTGTGACGATGGTGTGTGCTCGAAAACTCCATCGAAGTTGGTTCCGGCGTAAATGGAGCCGTCCGATGCAGCGCTGAGAACGAGACCTAAACCGTCGGATATTCCAGTGTTGGTCCAGGTTGCGCCGTCGTCTTTGCTCACGGAAACTCCCTGAGTGGCGGTGCCGGCATACAGACGTTCGTCACTTTTCGCCAGCGCCAGGACAACACCCACGGCGGGTGAACCGGTGCGGACGAAGGACGCCCCTGCGTTGGTACTCTTGAAGACGCCATCGCCATTGGAACCGGCATAGATGACGTTGCTATTGGTGGGATCCACGTACAGCGACCAGACCGTCGTGTCCACGTTGAGTGGGTTCCAAGTAATCCCGCCGTCGACAGTTTTGAATGCGCCGGTTCCGGCGGTTCCCGCATAGACAACGCTGGTGTTATTCGGGTCGATTGCCAACGAGAAAACAAGCGGGTTGTCGATGCCGTTCGCGGAAGACACCCAAGTATCGCCACCATCGGTGGTCTTCTGTAAGTCACCGTTAAAGCCGGCGTACAAAATGTTGGGGTCGGTAGGGTCGATAATCAACGACAGCGGTAAAAGGTCGGAGCCGGTGGCGCTCCAAGTGGCTCCCCCGTTTGTGGTCTTGTAGATGCCGGCGCCCGTCCCGGCGTAGACGAGAGTGGGGTCGTTCTGGGCCATGGCCAGCGATGCCACGACTAGAGAGCCGAGGCCTTGATTGGCCGGTGCGAAGGTTTGACCGCCGTCCCGGCTCTTGAGAATTCCCCCACCCAGGCTTGCGATGTAGACGGTGCGCGTCGCCGCGTCTACAGCGATGGAAGCTTCAATCGCGGGAGGTGCAGGGCCTACTGACCTCCACGCTCCCGCGGTGCGGGATTCTCCAGATGCGAGAGACTTTGACTGCGCATGATAATTCGCCGGTAAAATTAAAAATAGTGTAAGAAGAAGTGAAAACCAGATACTGGCCGCCCGCTTATTTGCTGACTTACGTTGCTTTGTTTCGTTCATGGCATTGCTCTCCTTAACTGACCAACAGTTCCGAATCATGAAATCATGCTCAAACTTCACCAACGCATGCTCTTCAGTAGCTGCTCAACTTCCATGCAGCTTGCGTTCGGCGGACTATGGAGGCGGATTGGTCGGGCGGTCAATGCACGGGGAAACATTCTTGGGTAACTGTGTAAGTGATAGAAAACGCTTTGAATGAGGGCAGGGCGAGACGCCTATCTATTGATAACAAACGAGGGCGGTGCTACGCTTCAGCGCGAAACTCAGTATGAAAGACGATTCGAATCCCCCAAACGTGTATAGGTTCGGTCCTTATCAAGCCAACACGGCAGATCTGGAGTTACGGAAAAATGGCATTCGGATCAGGCTGCAGCCAAAACCGTTCCAGGTACTGAAGGTCCTCCTAGAACGGGCGGGCCGCTCGGTTAGCCGCGAAGAGCTTAAGACGCTGCTGTGGGCTCCTGACATATTTGTGGATTTCGACCACGGACTGAATACGGCCGTGAATAAGATTCGCGAGGCCCTGAGTGATTCCGCGGAAGAACCCAGATATATTGAAACGCTAGCAAATGGTTATAAATTCATTGGGGATATCAGCGAACAGCCAGAACAGCCGTTTGTCGCAACTGCGCCGATCGCTGCACCACGTTTCGCGACATCGCCTCTCGCTGCGTCGCAGTTTGCAACCCATCCGGATTCAAAAGGTGAGATTACTTGGAGAAAACGCTATCTCGCGCCGGCGATCGGAATAGCTTGCGTAATTGCCGTGGTGTTTTTGGTATTTCACACCGCGCCGAAGGTGTTTGGGACCTCCTCAACTACGATCCAATCTGTAGCCGTTTTGCCTTTGAAAAACCTTTCTGGTGACCCGTCTCAGGAATATTTCAGCGATAGCATGACCGATGAATTGATTACGCAACTCGCGAAAATCTCGAGCCTCAATGTGCCATCCGCAGGATCAGTAGTTCGTTATAAGAACATGTCAGCCTCCGCTTCGGAGATCAGACGGGATTTAAAAGTGGATGCGTTCCTTGAAGGAAGCGTGGTGCGTACCGGGGAAAAGATTCGCGTCAGCGCCCAACTTATAGACGCCCGAACGGACCGGCACATTTGGGCGGAGGACTACCAGGGAGATTTGCGGGATGTGCTCGTTCTGCAAAACGACATTGCAACGGCAATCGCGCACAGCGTGAAGGCAAAAGTGGCTCCTGCCGATTCCCCAACGCTGTCCACACCTCACCAAGTGGATCCACGCGCTTACGACGCGTATATCAGGGGCCGAGGTTATTGGCTTCGGAGCAATACCGCCAATGAAGCCCCGGGCGATGTCGAGAAGAGTGGGCAGTTATTCCAGCAGGCCATCCAGTCCGATCCCAGTTTCGCGCGCGCCTACAGCGGGCTTGCAGATTATTACGGCGCGAAGGCGGCTTACGGGGCGATCCCCGCCCGAGACGGTTGGCGCAAGTCGGAAGAGGCGTCCCTGAAGGCGCTCGCTCTTGATGATCGGCTTGCAGAGGCGCATTGCTCGCTGGCGTCCAAAATGATCTTCTATGACTGGAACTGGACGGGCGCTGAAAGGGAGATACAACGTGGATTGGAGCTTGATACCCACTACGCTGTACTCCATAACTTGTATTCCCACTTGCTTTCCTACACGGGGCGCTTTGATCAAAGTATCGTCGAAGCGCATCGAGCAGAAGAGCTTGATCCTCTGGGCGAACGATCCGCTGTTCAGCGGGCGCTTCGATTCAGTCGCCGTTTCGACTTATTTCTCAGTGAAGTGGACAAGGTTTTCGCGCAGGACCCCGCCCGGATTCACAAGGAAAGAGCAAGGGTGTACCTAGCTACAAAACGACGCGCTGACGAGGTGCATGAGACGGATCAGGAACTTCGAATCGAGGGTTGCGTGCCCTGCGCCGATCGGCTGGCGCGGGCGTACGCGCGCAAGGGTTACACAGGCTGGCTCCAAGAAAAACTGGACGCGCTAAACGAAATTTCGAAAGACGGAAAGTCCATGTCGTTCGAACGCGCCGAACTGTATGCAGCGTTGGGAAACACGGATAAGGCTATGCATTATCTTGAAGAGGGCTTCCGAGAACACACCATCGAGTTGGTCAGGTTACAGGTGAATCCGGCGTATGACGATATGCGGACCGACCCGAGGTTCCAGGACCTGGTTCATCGCATCGGGCTGCCGCAAAACTAGCAGTTCCTACTAGGGGCGGTTGACGAAGTATCGTTTTTCCTCGCAAATTATTGATTTGCACAGTAACCTTTCGTGTTTTTACCCTGAACCAATTTCAAAAAGGCTACAGCTCATCCAGTGTCTCCGCATCGATCATTTCTGACGTCTTGGGGATTACCGCTTTACTTGTTTACTTTGATGTCCGCTACGACCGCCGCCGCCCAACTTAGTACTGGCTCCCTCTCTGGCACCGTCATCGACGCGCAGCGAGCCCCGGTCCCGAACGCCGAAGTGAGCATCACGAACGTTGCCACCCGAGAGAATATAACGACCGTCACCGGAACAGACGGATCGTTCCACGGGAACGCCCTTGTGGCTGGGACTTACAATGTCCTCGTCGCTAAAGCCAGCTTCAAACAGTTGCTTGTTGAAAATGCTCCGATCAGGGTTGGGTCGGATTTAGGTCTCGGCGAATTGCAATTGAAACTTGGTGAGGCTTCCACCACGATTACGGTGCAGTCCGTTTCAGGACTGGTCGAACGTACCGAAGCGCAGCTTGCGCGATCCTTCGGGACGCAGGCCCTTACTTCCCTTCCGGGAATATTAGAGAACAACGGTTTGGATAACCTGGCCCTGCTCGTTCCCGGAGTTGCGGACAGCCGTGATCTGGGCTTTTCGAGCGCGAATGGCGCGCAATTCTCCGTAAACGGATTGCGAGGACGAAGCACCGATCAGCAGATCGATGGTCAGAACAATAACGACAACTACGAGATGGGACCCTTAATATCACTGGGCGACCCTGAGTTCGTCGCGCAGTACGAACTCACTACTGGCAACTTCAACGCGGAGTTCGGAAGGAATTCAGGATCGGTAGTGAACATTGTCACTAAGTCGGGCACCAACGATGTGCATGGTTCTCTGTACGCGACCGAGTCGAGCTGGCGATTTAATTCGCTGTCAGCTAATCAAAAAGTTTTTGAAGGTCTTACCGGAGTACCCGCTTTTAATGACGTGTTCCTCGGCGGAACGGTTGGCGGGCCGATAGCGAGAGACAAGTTATTTTACTTTTTAGGTGTGGACTGGGAAAGTCTGAATCAAACCAAAGTATTCGCCACTGGACAGTTAACGCCCACGCCTTCGGGATTGGAGACACTCAGTGGCTGCTTTCCTGCTAGCACTTCAGTGCAGGCCCTCCGGTCGTACGGCCCTTACTCCGTGAAAGCAGGAAACCCCACACCGCTAGGACTAATAGTGCCGATGGATATTCCAGGTTGCGGTACGGTAGCCACGGCCGGAATTCAGCGGTCGTTACCCGCGGACGCTCGACAAAACAACTTCATAATCAAATTTGATTATCAAACTCCAAAAAATCATTTTTCGGGCACATATCTCTACGCCCGAAGGCTGTCTTCAAATAGTGATGGCGCCGTCGCTGCGGGGTATTCCGCAGACGGCTTCCAATTATCGCAGGCCTACAATTTCAGCTGGACGCGCTTCCTTGGGGTAAGCACGACGAATGAGTTTCGCGCGTCTTACGGGAGAAATGATTTTCAGGACGGGGGCAATTCCCTCGGGAGCCCGGTGCCCAGAGCCAACCAGCTTGGGGATGCCCTGACGTCCGTCACTTTCGCCAACTCAACCCTTCTGAGTTTTGGAGTGCCCTCAGGCTTGCCTGCCGGCCGAATTGCAAATACCTACCAATTTCACGATAACTGGACTCATATCGCCGGCCGACACGCCCTAAAGGCAGGCATCGATATGACCAAAGTGCGCGCCCCTATTACTATGCTTATCAATTACAACGGTTCGTTCCAATTCGCTGACTTCGGGACGTTCGCAACAAATTCACCGGATCGAATTCGCATCGCTTCCGGAAATCCATATTTGGATTTTCGCGAGACGGACCTCTACCCTTACGCCGGCGACCAGATCAGGTTCGCGAATAACCTGGTCCTTACTGTGGGACTGACATGGTCTTATTGCGGACAACCGGCTAATATTTTGCACAAAGTAACGACGCGCTCCCAGACGGGCGACGACCCGCTGTGGGATCCAAGTCTGCCGCTGAGCATCACTACCTCACCGGAAATACCTGCTGCTAAAAACGGTTGGGCTCCCGGCATCGGATTTGCGTGGTCTCCCCACAGCAATTTTTTGCATTTAGGGAAAAACATGGTGGTTCGCGGTGGTTACCGGTTGTCTTACGACCCGGCGGCTTACATCACGTACGCCAAAGAGGCTAATGATTCGCCCTACGTAATTTCCACGACGCTGACAGGAGCTGTTGCAAGGGGAAATCCACTGCCGGCGGTTCCGACCGGTAACAACGTGAGAATGTTGCTGGGACCTCATTTGCAGACCGGGATTTTTGACCCGCGAGAATTTGGACAAACAATCGTTTCGCCGGATTTCGGGCCGGACCGCGTGCATCAGTGGTCACTCGGAATACAACAAGAGATTTCTCACAACGCAGTACTGGAATTGCGCTACGTCGGAAATCACGGGACACGTTTGTTCCAGAACATCGACGGCAATCCTTACATCCTCGGGCTGGCGAACACTCATCCGGGCCTTGTGCCACCCGGATGGAAACCGTGCCCTGCTACGCAGGCGGCTATACCCGAATTGGTAGGCCGCGTTAATTGCACCGGGGGCGCTCTGGTTCAAGAACGCACGAACACCGGTTATTCGGACTACAACGGGTTACAGATCGAGTTCCGCTCGACATCCCTGTGGCACCAACTGACTTTGCAGAGTTTCTACACCTTCAGCAAAACGACCGACAACGCGAGCGAAATCGGTGCCACAGGCGCCGCCGGCAATACTTCAGCACTGTCGCAAAGTCAGGTTAACTTTACGGATCAGGAACACGGTGTCTCGGGACTGGATTTCCCGCACAAATTCGTACTTTCCGCGGTGGAAGCGATACCGCTCTTCAAAAATCGCGGCGGCATGGTCGGACATATCCTTGGCGGCTGGCGCGCGGCCGTCGTTTACACGCTGTCTTCAGGTCAGCCCTACACCGCCGTGCAATTCTCCCTCAGCTGTAACGCCGGCGGCGACATTTGTGCGACTCCACCTAGCGACGTCAATCCTTACGATCCTGCGTTCAATGCGGAGTACGCCCTGCCGGATGGTTCGCTTCGGCCATTTCTGGGGTCCAACAAGGCCCCGGTGCAATCGGTCGGAATTTTCGCCAAGGATATCTGCGCCAGCGACAGCTCCGGGATTCTCTGCGGAAACTCAGCGATCTCCCCGACCACGTTGATCAGTCTGAACCAGTTCAACAATGGTTTTACCGGCACCACGGTGGATAGCACAGGACGGGTAATGTCCGATAGCACGCATCCCGCACAGGTTGTCGCGAAAGACCAGGTACGATTCATCGCGAACACCAAGACTGCTGTTGCTTTTTTTGGAAGCCCGTTCGGAAACGTAGGGCGCAACACGCTGCGCGACGGTCACATCAACCTTTTGAATTTCTCCGCCTTCAAAAGTATGAAGCTTATGGAGAGTCTGACCTTACAACTTCATACCGACTTCCTGAATGCGCTCAATCATCCGAACTACTCGTCCGTGGATCCTTTCATTGACGACGCGGGTCGCGCCGCCGAAGCGTTCGGATTTGCAAATCCTCGCCTCTTCGGTTTTTCTCACCGTACGATTTCATTTGGGGCAAAATTATTTTTTTAAGGCGCTTTCAAAAGTAGATCGAACATCTTGAGCGCAAGCATGGATCGCTTCAACAGCAATGAGGCGGCTCCCAAGTCCAGAACTCAGAAGCCGCCACTTATCAGTGGTCGTCGTCTGCTCCGTCTCCGCGCTCCAACGGCGCTGGTTTACGTACTTCGATCGTGGTGAGAGGTTCACCCGAAATAGGATTTGCGAAGCGCAGGATGCGTCCAGCAATGCCGGTCGCAGCTCCCAGATCGCTGACGTAGATGTCATCGTGGCAGTCCAAAGCCATCGCAGTGGGCATGTTCAATCCGCTCACGATTTCCTCGGCGACGCCGTTTGCAATCCGAATGATACGGCCTTGACCGATGTTGGGAAAACCCGCGGCACTGGACAATTCCATAACGTACAGTCTTCCCTGACTATCCTTCTGTACGTCAATAATGGTTGTAAATCCACCCCAGTAATCGATCACGAAACCGTTGTGCGTTACCTGATACAGCTTCGACGATCCCACCGCGACGGGGAACGATCCAAGATTGCCAACAAAAAAACGGTCATCCAGACTGGCTACAGACGTCGGTACGATGTGTCCGAGCGGAGCGGACAGATCGGAAAGTTGTTCAATTCTCGGCTCTCGCCCGTCAGTCAGATTGATTCGCAGCAATCTCCCATGGTTGGGCTCGATCACGATTAGGTCGCCATGAAAGGCTTTCAGGCTGTATGGCACTCCGTCCGGTTCGAAGTCAGTAAGATTCGGATGGGCCACTGGATGCTCCAGGAAAAATCGGCTCAAGTCCGCAACTAGTTCGAAGCTGTGGCGTTTTATGTTGATG
>JAUTXJ010000111.1 GCA_030838075.1 Acidobacteriaceae bacterium | reverse complement strand
CAGGGCATTATCTTATTGAACATGTGTAGTTTAGGGTTTTGCGGGGGCACTATGAGGAAGACGCTATAATTGAGTGAAGTACACTAAGATTTTGTGCTGCAAGGACTTATATCTTAAGACACCTTTTTGTTTTTGCTCGCATCTAACGCTTCATAAGCCCGGACCCTTTCTCCTCCGCGCTTCAGATTAGGGGACATAATGGTTGAGAAAAAATTCGTTGTACCAGAGATTCTTCCTATCCTCCCCGTCCGCGATACTGTCCTGTTTCCTGGGGCAGTCCTGCCGCTGACTGTGGGACGTGAAAGCTCTCTGGCATTAGTTAATGCCTTGATGGGGGACGAAAAGCTGCTGGGCGTGGTGGCGCAGCTTGACCCGCGTGTTGAGGATCCAGCAGCCGCCGACCTGCACAAAGTCGGCACGCTCGCGAAAGTTCATAAGACGGTGAAGATGCCTAATGGGAACGTAGTCATTTTCCTGGAAGGTTTGCAGCGCATACAGGTCGTGGACCTGATTAGCCTGCGGCCGTATTTGCGCGCGCGTATCGAAGCCCAGCCTGACTTGAATGCTGAACAGGATTCCGAGTTGGAGGCGCTACAGCGTAACGCCCAGGATTTGTTCCGCGATGTGGTGAGTCATTCTCCGCAGCTCTCGGATGACCTCCATTCAGTCGCCGCGAATATTGACGACCCCGGACGTTTGGCGGACTTTATTGCCGGCACTTTGCCGTCACTGTCCACCATGCTTCGCCAGGAGTTGATCGAAACTCCCAGCGTGCGCAAACGGCTGGAGACCTTGATTCGCGAACTCTCCAAGGAGCTAGAAGTACTCGAACTGCGTTCCAAAATTCACGAACAGGTTCAGGAGCAAGTGGGCCAGAACCAGCGCGAATATTTGTTGCGCGAGCAGATGAAAGCAATTCAGAAAGAGCTCGGCGAATCCGACGACTCCATGCAGGAGATCGACGAGCTTCGCAAAAAAGTCGAAGAAGCGGGCATGACCGCGGAAGCCAAGAAAGAATGCGACCGCGAGATCAAGCGGCTAGCCAAGATGACTCCGGCATCCGCCGAGTACATGGTGTCTCGCACCTATCTCGAGTGGATGAGTTCGTTGCCGTGGTCGAAATCTTCGGGCAACCAAGAAATTGACATCGCCAAGGGCCGCGAGATTCTTGACGAAGATCATTACGACCTCGAAAAGGTCAAAGAACGCATTCTGGATTATCTGGCGGTCAAGAAACTTCAGCCGGGTATGAAGGGGCCGATTCTGTGCTTCGTCGGGCCTCCTGGCGTGGGCAAAACTTCGCTGGGCAAATCCATCGCTCGTGCGCTCGGCCGCAAATTCGTGCGGCTGGCTCTCGGCGGCATGCATGATGAAGCGGAAATTCGCGGGCATCGCCGGACGTACATCGGCGCGTTGCCAGGACAAATCATCCAGGGATTGAAACGCGCTGAATCGAACGATCCCGTCTGCATGTTGGACGAGGTCGATAAGCTCGGACGCGATTTCCGTGGAGATCCGTCGTCGGCGTTGATGGAAGTTCTTGATCCGGAGCAGAACTACGCTTTCCGCGATCACTACCTGGACGTGCCTTTTGACTTGTCGAAGGTACTCTTCATAGCGACCGCGAACTGGATGGATCCCATACCGGAACCTCTTCGCGACCGCATGGAAATCATTGAACTGCCGGGATATACCGGTGAAGAAAAACTGCATATCGCGCACAAATACCTGATTCCCAAGCAGGCCACGGAACACGGTTTGAAAGTTGGGGAGCAGCTGGAATTCAGCGACGACGCCATTCGCGAAATTATACATAGCTTCACTCGCGAAGCAGGCGTTCGAAACCTGGAGCGCGAAATTGCTACCGTTACTCGCAAACAGGCTCGACGTATCGCCGAAGGTAAACTGGACAAAATGGTGGTAACGCCAGAAATCGTCCGTGAATACCTGGGCGTGCCGAAGTACCGCACCGAGAAAGAAGTCGAAGAGCGCGTCAAGAAACCTGGCGTGGCGATCGGCTTGGTGTGGACACCTGTAGGCGGCGACATCATCTTCATCGAAGCCACGCGCATGCGTGGAGGCAAGCAGTTCACGATGACCGGCCATTTGGGCGAAGTGATGCAGGAGTCCATGACCGCGGCGCTGACTTGGGTACGCGCGAACGCCGAACGCTATGGCATCGACACGGACTTTTTCCGTAAGCATGACATCCACATCCACGTGCCTTCAGGCGCGGTGCCAAAGGATGGTCCATCTGCCGGCGCAGCGATGGTTACGGCGCTGGTCAGCTTGCTGACGGGAAGGCCGGTGCGTGATCGCCTGGCGATGACCGGTGAAATGACTCTGTCGGGAATCGTTCTGCCGATCGGCGGCGTAAAGGAGAAAGTACTTGGGGCCAAGCGCGCGGGCATCACTGAAGTTCTGTTGCCTGCCGACAACGAGCCTAACGCCGTAGCGGATCTTACGCCGGAGATTCTCGGCGACATCAAGATCACCTACGTTCGAACGCTGGACGAAGTGCTGGAGCACGCGCTATCGAAGGAAGTGGTGGCGCCTCCGCCAATCGTTCCAGAACCCAAAACCAAAACACCGCAGGTGGGGCCGGATGCTCCCCGCGCGATTCACTAAACAAAAACCGACCAATAAAATTGGTTGTCCCAGTAAGAAACGGGCGCGAAGTTTGCGCCCGTTTTTATTTTTAGCGAACGATAATGCGGCAAAACAAACCCTGTTAACATGGCACTCCACGCATGCGTAGCCAGCCGCAAAATGTCACGGACTTGGCAAGTGAACTGGCGCAACGACTGCCCGAAGCGCTGGTCGGAGAGCGCATTATTCCTCGTTTCGTGGATTCCTATGTCGTTGAACACGGGCGCCACGCGCTGCAAGTGCATGCCTCACTGTATCGCGATCGACTAGCGCTTTTGCAGCGTGAGGCTCTTCTGGCGTTAACGGTTCAGGTGCTTTCCGACGCGTGTTTTGAGGCCCCGGCTTCAAAAAAGTCTAAGCCGCGGCCCATGTCACAGAAAGATACGGCGATGTTCCGGCGCAAATTTCTGAATGCCCTGGTGCGCCAACAAAAATGGAGTGTTGGCGACGCCCTTGATTTTCAGACCGATCTACAAATTTACGAGAATTTGATCCGGCGAAACAGCGCGACACGGCGTACGCGCAAAGCATTCGAGGTCGCCAATCATCCATTTGTGGATCGCTCCGCGTTTCTGCTGGATTCGTCATTCATGGAAAAAGCACGTATCGCCGCAAGCCGTGCTTTGGGCGACCTGGAAGATCTTGCCGCTCACGTGGTCGCGTCGGCCGGGCCACAAAAGGGCGGCGCTAAATCGCAATGAGCGGCGGATAAACGCGCATGCCGTGTTCCGACCAGTGCCTATTGGGGCGCGTCTTTATGCGATCGGTTCCACATGCACTGCGGTGCCATAGGCTAGGACTTCCGTCACGCCTTGCATGACTTCTGTCGCGTCATAACGCATGCACACCACTGCGTTCGCTCCGTGCTGCAGCGCGTGCTGCAGCATTAATTCGAAAGCGTCCTCGCGGGTCTTCTCGCACAGGTCGGTCAAGATAGTGATATTTCCGCCCACGATGGTCTGCAATGCTGCTCCGAGATTTCCAATTACGCTGCGCGAGCGCACGATGATTCCCCGCACGATGCCGTAATTTTTGACGATGCGATAACCCGGCAATTCCAACGCCGAGGTCACCATTGCGGTATTTACTGATGGCATGGCCATTCTTTCCCCCTTATGCAAGGTTTACCGCTGCGATTCTAACCGCACAGATAATCGGACCCTAGCGATTTTACTTTGCTACGCTCAAGGCGCGTGGAGAACCTCTTCTATTTTCTGGCTATAGTGCAGCTTGCCGTGAGCGCGTATCTTATCTGGCAGGGCGCGCAATGGCTCGCCTATGCTCGCCGTCGGATGCGCACCGATCCGGGATTCCATGCGCCTTGTGTTGCGGTGCTCTGCCCGTGCAAGGGTGTAGAAACGGGATTAGAACGCAATTTGGTCTCACTCACAGAATTCAATCGTCAAAACTATGAAGTGTTTTTTATTGTGGCTTCCGAATCCGATCCCGCGGCCGTGATCATAAAGCGCGTGATTTCCGGTTCACGGGTAAAGGCGCACCTGATTGTGGCGGGCCAGCCGCAAGAGTGCGGCGAAAAGGTGAACAACCTGCGTGTCGCGGTGGAAGAGTTGCCGGGAGGGTTCGAAGTGTTGGTATTCGCCGATTCCGACGGCCACCCCGGAAAAGCATGGCTGCAGCGTTTGACCGCGCCTCTAGATAACCAGCGAATAGGAGCGACGACCACCATGCGGTGGATCATTGCTAACGGTAACAACCTGGCAAGCAAGCTCCTGGCAGCGTGGAATGCACCGATCGTGACAATGCTGAGCGAGAAGGGCAAAAACTTCTGTTGGGGCGGAGGCACTGCCATTCGCCGATCGGTGTTCGAAAGCATCGGTGTACTGGATGAATGGCGCACATCGGTTAGCGACGATTATTCCCTGACGCACGCACTGGAGCGCGCGCGGCTTCCTATTTTCTTTGTTCCTGAATGCTTGACGGTTTCGTTTGTGGATACGGATATGAGCGGGCTGCTGGAATTTACAAATCGACAAATTCTGATTACTAGAGTTTACGCGCCGAACATTTGGCGCGCAGCGGCGCTGACACATCTGCTGTACTGCGTCACGGTAGTCCTAGGTCTAGGTCTCACATTCGTAGAATTGTTGAATGAACGGCCCGCGCTGCATATCGCGATGCTCGCGTTTTTAATTTTATTGTTGTCTGCGATCCGCGCAAGCTTGCGCGTTGCGGCGGTGACGGAGATTCTGCCCGCATCGAAAGCACAAATCATGAATCAAGCGTGGGTAAATATTGCTCTGCCTGCCGCGATTCCATTCCTTTATTTGTTCAATTTCGCGCATTCGTTGATGACCCGAAAGATTCGATGGCGAAATGCTCACTATGAATTAATCTCAGCGAACCAAACACGCATCATTGGCGGCTGAGTTAGTGTGCAATGATCGGGCAGACGAGTTTTCCACAGTTAATTCACCAAGTTTGTTGCTCGATTGGCGCGTTTCGAGAATTAATCTGCTGTTGTTTCGCGGTGCGTTGGGGGTAAATGGGGTCAAGTAACCGAATGCGACGGCAAAAACAATATTCTACTGAGGAAAACGAGGAAAAACTGCTTCGTGCGTGCAATTCCTACCGTCGATCATAGTTGGTTCGCCAACTCCCTAAGGCTAAGTACCGTGTTTTCTGTAGGAATATAATAAATTGTAGTTTGGATAAAAATTTGCAGTGTTGGAGCGGTTCGGTGCAGTGCTCGCAGGCGGAACGTCGGGTGCCCTTTTTCAAGGGCGACGGGATAACAACTGTCAACCTTGGCTTCTGTTTGCTG
>JAUTXJ010000100.1 GCA_030838075.1 Acidobacteriaceae bacterium | reverse complement strand
GTCCGCTCCTCCCGCCAGCCCCTTTGAGCTTCAGCGGCTTTTTGGCGCTTTCGCGCCTCCGCGTGTAAAATAGCCTTGAACCCATCCTATGGCCGCCCCTTTTAACATACTTTCCAATGCTGCCGTGCCGCCACCGATAGCTCCCACAGCCCAGGCGCGCCCGGAGTGGCTGCGCGTTAAGTTTTTTGGCGGGGAGCGCTATCAGGATTTGAAGCGCATCATGCGGACGCTTGAGCTACACACCGTGTGCGAGAGCGCGCGGTGCCCGAACATGGGTGAATGCTGGGAACATGGCACAGCGACATTCATGATCCTGGGAGATATCTGCACGCGCGCCTGCGGATTCTGCGCTGTGCCTTCCGGTAAGCCCGCGGGGCCACCCGATGAGAACGAGCCTCTGCGCGTTGCGGAAGCGGTCGCTAAGATGGGCTTACGGTATGCGGTGGTCACTTCGGTGAACCGTGACGACCAGCCCGACGGCGGCGCTCAAATTTTTGCGCGCACCATCGAAGAAATTCGCCGCCGGGTGCCCGGCTGCAAAGTGGAAGTTCTGATTCCCGATTTTCGCGGTAACTGGGACGCCTTGAACATTGTTCTGGCGACACGTCCCGACGTGCTAAATCACAATACGGAAACGGTTCCGCGGTTGTACCGCCAGGTTCGGAAGGGCGCGCTGTACGAACGCTCGCTGGAATTGTTGCGACGCGCGAAGACGGCGCATCCGGAAGTTCCTACCAAGACGGGATTAATGTTGGGCTTGGGTGAGGAAAAAGACGAAGTGCTCGCCGCCATGCAGGATTTGGCTGCTCAGAACACAAATATTTTGACGCTGGGACAATACCTGCAGCCTACCCGCGAACATCTTCCGGTGGTTCGCTACGTACATCCCGACGAATTCGCGGAATTTAAAGTACGTGGCGAGGCGATGGGTTTCAAGCACGTTGAGGCCGGGCCGCTCGTTCGCTCTTCGTATCACGCGTTCGAACAAACTGAATCCGCGCACAAAGCTTAGTAGAAAAAAAAACGCCCTCATTCGAGGGCGTCGTCGAAACTAAGTTCAATCGCTAAAATTTAAGCGTGGCTGGCTGCTGCGGCCGCTGCGAGTTTCTTGGCGGCTTTTGCTGCTGTGGAGGCTTTGCGGCGACGCTTGGTCTTGGGAGGCGTTGCGGGTGCTTCACCGATCAATTCGGCGGTCATAATGCTGGTGACAAATAGCTTAGGACCGTGATCGTCAAAGTCGACTGATGTGCGCTCCATATCCGAAGCGGTCACAATTCCCAGACCGTAAACGTCGTGCTTAATGGTTTGACCTTCCTGCATCGCCTGCACAGTGTCCTCCTTGGGTTGTTCGTTCGAATGGCTCGGTTCGGATATTTACGCCTGAACCAGGTAGGCTGAAACCCGTCACCTCGAGCCGTATCAGGCCGAGGGACGAACTCGATGACCTAGTCATATTACTACGAAATCGACGGATTGTCTAGCGTTTGGGAGGAACCTAATCGGCGGTAAAATTGGCGTATACTGCAGGATTATAACGACTTATGCAAGTCAAAGCGGGTTTCAAAATATAGAACAGTCATTCGAGCGATTCCGGCTGGAGGTTCAAGTTGCCCTCGCCGGCAGCCTTTTTCTCCCAATACTTGCGGATCCAAGCTTCAAAGCTTTTGCCTGCTGCGGTGTCTCGGCCTGTGAACGCGAGCGCCGATATATCGGCATAACAGACCTTGAGGCGTTCGTTTGAAGTTTTGGGAAGGAGCCGGACAAAACTGGTCGTGAGGGAAGTGCCAGCAACGCGGTCGAAAATGTACCCTTCAACTTCGGTGCCGTTTTTCAGCGTCACGGTAACATCGCCGCGATAATCGAAAGCTTTTTCAAGGGCCACGCGTATATCGTCGTCGCTGGCAAGTTCGGGCACCCAGCCTTCGATGCCTTCGTTCACCGTGCCTGGAGCGACTTCTAATTTGTCGGGATTAATTTCCGTCATCAACTAGACTCTGGTTTCGGTTAGTTGACCCTTACTCGAATCGATCTGCACGAGCGGGTTGTAGGCGTGTACTGGCTTAGTTGGCTCGTTCAGAAGCGCGAGCGCGTCGGGGTCTTCGTACTTTCCAGAGAGCATAGCCTTTGCGGCCGCCCATATGCCGCCTAGGCCGCTAAAAGTGTGATCCATGGCCGACGCTTCGTAGCCGCTGTGCACCATGCAGTTGGCGCACTTGGGATTACCGGATTCGGTGCCATAATTTTCCCAGGCGGTCGTTTCGAGTAATTCCTGGAAGGTGTCGGCGTATCCATCCTGCATAAGGTAACAAGGCTTTTGCCAACCGAAAACGTTGTACGTCGGCATGCCCCATGGGGTGCAAGCGTAAGTGCGCTTGCCCATCAGAAATTCCAAAAATAGCGGCGACTGATTGAATTCCCAGGTGGATTTGCGGTTCGACAAAATCGCGCGGAATAAACGGCGAGTGCGAGCGCGACCGAGAAAATGTCGCTGATCAGGGGCTTTTTCATAGGAGTAGCCGGGCGAAAGCATCATGCCCTCGACGCCTATTTCCATCATTTCGTCGAAAAACTGGCGCACGCTGTTAGGGTCGGCACCGTCGAAAAGCGTTGTGTTAGTAGTCACGCGGAAGCCCTGCTTTACGGCTTCGCGGACACCTTCGAGGGCCAGATCGTAACCGCCTTCGCGGCACACTGAAAAATCGTGATGCTCGCGCTGGCCGTCTACGTGGACTGAAAAAGTTAAATATTTGCTGGGCTTGAAAAGGTGCAGCTTTTCCTTGAGCAACAGCGCGTTGGTACACAGATAAATATATTTTTTGCGCGCGACCAGGCCCTCGACGATTTTGTCGATCTGGGAGTGCATCAGCGGCTCGCCGCCGGGAATGGAAACCATGGGCGTGCCGCACTCGTCCACGGCCTTGAAACATTCTTCGGGCGTCAATTCCTTTTTCAAAATATGGGCTGGATATTGGATTTTCCCGCAACCGGCGCAGGCCAGATTGCAGCGGAAGAGTGGTTCGAGCATCAAGACAAAGGGATAGCGCTTCCGTCCCTGGATTTTCTGTTTCAGGACGTAGGAGGCTACCGTCCACATCTGGGAAATTGGTACTGGCATCGTTGTGCTTACACCTTAAGTTGCGTGATTAACTCGTTTCGCCATTACTGAAAATCACTAGGCTCTTACGCAAGATTGTTCCCCTGTATTGTACCTGAGATGCAGCGCTTTCCGTTCAGGACGTTTCGTGGCAGGAACAATTGTCAGGCACTAAGCAGCGGCTCGGCAGACGCTTTTAATCTGTGGCAAAATGAAGATTACAGGGTATGGCCAACAGAACCACTCTCGAAGAAGAACGCGCGCCAAAGGCGCCCAAATCCGCCAAGAAAACCGCCAATGGCGGGGGGGGAGATGGCGGACTTGCAGAGCGCGAACACGTTTTTGAGCTGTTCCGGCGCTGGGGTTTTTACGAAGCGAATCTCGATCCACTCGGGTTTTTTGAACCAGAAAAACGCCCCGAACTAAATCTGACCGGCGAGGCCGCCGACGAGGCCCGTGCAATTTATTGCGGAACTGTGGGCGCGGAATTCATGCACCTGCCGGAGCAGAAACGGCGGGAATGGATTGCTGAGCGTCTGGAGGGTGCGGCGCCTGCGGTAGATCAGCGACACATACTCGAGCGACTGGTGCGCGCGGACCTCTTTGAACAGGTTTTGCAGGCACGCTACCTGGGAGCCAAGCGGTTTTCACTCGAAGGGGTGACCGCGCTGATTCCTCTGCTGGATGCGCTGCTGGAGTCCTCGGCAGAAACCGGGGCGCGAGAGAGCGTTATGGCTATGAGTCATCGCGGACGGCTGAACGTGATGGTGCATACCGCGTGCAAGCCCGCTCATCAGGTGGTTTCCGGATTTGAAGATGTAGATCCGCGCAGTGTGCTTGGCGCTGGCGATGTGAAATATCACGTAGGCGCGACCGGCGTATTTAAGACGACGACGGGGAAGCAGATTGGTATTCACCTGGTGTCGAATCCAAGCCATCTCGAGGCCGTTGACCCAGTAGCGATGGGACGGGCTCGCGCCAAGCAAACACGTCTTGGCGCGGATAGCGCGAACACGGTGGTGCCCATTGTGATGCATGGCGATGCCGCCTTTTCTGGTCAAGGCATCTGGGCGGAAACTTTGAATCTGGCTGATTTGAAGGCTTATACCGTAGGCGGCACGATTCACATCGTTGTAAATAACTTGATTGGCTTTACGACCCGTCCGGTGCAAACGCAGTCGTCGCGCTTCGCCTCCGATATTGCCAAGCGACAGTCTGTTCCAGTGTTTCACGTAAATGCCGAGGATCCCGATGCGGTCGTTCGCGTTGGAAAGATTGCCGCGGAGTATCGGGCTAAGTTTGGGAGCGACGTGGTGGTGGATATTATCGGATATCGCCGCCATGGACACAGCGAAGTGGATGATCCGACGATCACCCAGCCGCTGCTTTACGAAAAAATCAAAGCTCACCCGCAACTTTGGAAGTTATATGCGAAGAAAACGGGAATTGATCCGACAGCGATGGCGGAACAGATTCGGGCTGAGTATGAAACGGAACAGAGCAAGGCGCGGGAGGTAAAGAAGTCGCCGCACTTGCGCAAGCTGCCAGATTACTGGTCGCCTTATAAGCGCGGGCGCTATGACGCCTCGCTGGAAGTCGATACTGGCGTGCCGCTGGAGAAATTGGCGGAAATTACGGACGCGCTTTGCCGCGTTCCTCAAGGCTTTCACGTTCATCCAAAAATTGTGAAGTTGCTGGAACAACGTTTGGAGATGGGACACGGGAAGCGACCAGTCGATTATGGCTTCGCGGAAGCGCTGGCGTTTGGATCGCTGTTGCTGGAAGGGAATCCTGTCCGGCTGACGGGGCAGGACACGCAGCGAGGCACATTTAATCAGCGGCATGCGGTGCTGGTAGATACGCAAACCGAGAAGGAATATCTGTCGCTGGCGCATCTATTGCCTGATGGGGCGCCCGGCGGACCTTTTTGCGAGATCGCCAATTCTCCTTTGTCTGAAGCCGCGTGCGTCGGATTTGAATACGGCTTCAGCCGGGATTACCCCGAGGCGCTAGTGGCGTGGGAAGCGCAATTCGGCGATTTCGCGAATGGCGCGCAAGTGATCATCGATCAATTCATCAGTGCCGGCGAAGATAAATGGGATTTACCCTCGGGATTAGTGATGCTGTTGCCGCACGGATACGAAGGGCAGGGTCCGGAGCACTCCAGCGCGCGCATCGAAAGATTTTTGCAGCTGGCGGGCGAAGACAATATTCAGATCTGCCAGCCGTCGACGGCAGCACAATATTTTCATATGCTGCGGAGGCAAGTGCGCCGGCCGTGGCGAAAGCCGCTGATCGTCTTCACGCCGAAGAGCATGCTGCGTCATCCCGACGCTAGTTCGCAGATTCAGGATTTTGCGGAGCCGCGCTTTTTGCCGTTAATTCCAGACCGCGAAATACAAGATGCGAAGCGCATTCTGATCGCCAGTGGCAAGGTTGGTCACGAACTGCGGGCGGAACGCAAACGCCGCAATGATACGGAGACGGCGATCTTTTTCCTGGAACAGTTTTATCCGCTGCCGCGATTGGATATTACGGCGGCGATTACTGCGCATCCCAATGCGCGCGAAATCATCTGGGTGCAGGAAGAGCCGCGAAATATGGGCGGCTTCTTCTACGTGGTGCCGCGCTTGGACAGCCTGGCCAAGGGGTTGGGATTGCGATCGCGCTCGGTAAAGCGCTCGAGTAGCGCCAGCCCGGCCACGGGTTCCGCCAAAGCACACGAGCTGGAGCAAAAGACGCTGCTGGCGCTAGCTTTTACTACCTAGCTTGTCCAAGCGATATTTCAAACTAGGCCCATTCAAGCCAGGGGCGCGCCCAAAATCGCGCGTTCACGCGACGTTCATGTGGGAGTCATACCCGCTTTACACGGCCTTTGCCACAATGAGTCGTGTCCTTTGAGATTCGGAGCCACCAAAATCCTGCACATAGCTATCGCAACGCGCCGCTGTACGATACACTGCCGCCCAGACAACGGAAGGCCCACTCCCTCAGCATGAAACGCATCCTGATTATTGAGGACGACCGCGACATTGTGGAACTGGTGCGCTACAACCTGGCCAATGAAGGCTTCCAGGTCAGCGCTGCTTCTGACGGGAACAGCGGCTTAAACTCGTTGAAAAAAACTCCGCCCGATCTGCTGCTGCTGGACTTGATGCTGCCCAAGCTTTCGGGCCTGGATATTTGCAGGGAAATTCGGCGCGATGATTCGCTGAATCGTTTGCCAATTTTGATGCTCACCGCGCGTGGAGA
The DNA here is from genome assembly GCA_030838075.1 of Acidobacteriaceae bacterium. Classification (GTDB taxonomy): domain Bacteria; phylum Acidobacteriota; class Terriglobia; order Acidiferrales; family UBA7541; genus Acidiferrum. The sequence goes on along the minus strand of JAUTXJ010000100.1, from coordinate 1,648 downwards.
TGAGGCGGACCGGGTTGTGGGCCTCGAAATGGGCGCCGACGACTACGTGACCAAACCGTTTAGTCCGCGTGAACTGATTGCGCGCGTCAAAGCGCTGCTGCGGCGCGCGGAACCGCCGACGGATTCGCCACGGATAATTGAAATAGGGAAACTGGCCATTGACCCAGCTTCTTATCGTGTGAGTCATTCCGGAAAAGCAGTCCCGCTCAGCACCCTTGAGTTTCGTTTGTTGTATTATCTTGCTTCGCGCCCGAATCGCGTGTTCACCCGGGACCAGTTGCTTGATGCTGTCTGGGGTACCGATCGTTTCGTCACCCCTCGCAGCGTCGACGTTTATGTCCGCCGGCTGCGCGAAAAGATCGAACCAGACCCGGAAAATCCGATGCATTTGAAAACGGTGCGCGGAGCGGGATACTTGTTCGAAACCCGTGCGGCGTAATCTTTTCGCAAAACTCGGACTTACATTCGTGGCGCTGCTCATCAGCGCTTTACTGGCAGTAGATTACTTCGCGGAACGCGCTTTGCGCCGCGATTATGAGCGGGCCACCTATTCCAAACTGACTGGCATCGCTGGAATCGCGCAAGCACGCGCCAGGGCGTTACCGGCGATTCCACCGGCGCTTCCTGAAGACGTCACCAAACTGAATGAATGGGTCGCGCAAATGGCGGCCAGCGGTGCGCGCGTAACCATTATTGGCAGCGACGGGCAGGTTTTGGCCGAATCCCAATCCGATCCACAAACCATGGAGAATCACGCCAATCGCCCGGAGGTTCGTGAGGCGCTGGCCAGCGGTAGCGGTCGCGCTATTCGTCGAAGTGTCACGGTAGACCGGGACTTGCTTTACTACGCTATTCGATACGACACGGCAAGCGGACCGCCGATTGTTCTGCGATTCGCTCTGCCGATTGAAACTGTGAATGAAGTGCTGCAATCGTTTCGGCGAAGTCTGTGGCTTTCCTCATTTATTATTTTGCTCGTTGCTGGCGTTGGGGCCTTACAGATTTCACGTGTGTTCACCGATCGCGTCGAGCGCCTGAAAGATTTTTCGCGACGCGTCGCTGCAGGTGACTTCACGGCCATTCCGGCAGACAGTTCCGGGGACGCGCTCGATGCCTTAGGGGCGTCGATGAATCGCACCGCCGCGCAACTCGATGAGACCATCCGCACACTGACAGAAGAACGTAATCTCTCCACGGCAATTCTGGGAAGCATGGTGGAGGGCGTGGCGGTTGTAAACGGCTCGGAACGGCTGCTTTTCGCCAATCAGGGATTTGCGGAAATACTTAATTTGAGGTTCCCGCCGAAATCGGGTAGCGCGCTGGTAGAAATTGTCCGGCAGACAGAACTGATCGAAGCGGTACGGAATGTATTGCATGGGGAAGCGCGGGTTGAAGCGGAAATTGTTACCGGGACGCTGCGTCAAAAATATTTTGCGGCAACCGTAGCGTCGGTGCGGGCAGGCGATACTCTGGGCGCGGTGGTGGTGCTGCACGACATCACTGAATTGCGCCGGTTGGAACGGGTGCGGCGCGATTTTGTGGCCAACGTTTCGCATGAATTTCGAACGCCGCTCACCGCTATACAAGGATTTGCGGAGACGCTGCTGGCTGGGGCGATTGATGATGCACAAAATCGCGTGCGCTTCCT
>JAUTXJ010000089.1 GCA_030838075.1 Acidobacteriaceae bacterium | reverse complement strand
GCGATGAGACGCACCGCTTTGCGGTGACGTTTCACCGCTTGCGGCGCGGGAAGCGGCAAACTAAAACGGCGTTGCGCGATATTCCTGGGGTTGGTCCGCTAACTGCGCGGAGGTTGCTGCGTGAGTTTGGCAGCGTCGCGAATATACATCGCGCGGGAGTGGAGGGGTTGAGTCGGGTAATAACGCGGAAGAGCGCTGAGAAAATTCTGGCTCATCTGAACTCAGCGGCTGCGGATGGCGACGCATCCAGCGCCGGTGTGAGCGAGAACGAAGCGACTGATAACAAAGTGCCTACAACTACCAGTTAGCCTGTATTGAACCTGACTTGGTGCTATTATACGGTCACAACGGAGGTCATCATGGCTGATAATGTTGGTTCCAAGGTGAGTTACTTTTTGGTGGGATTAGGTGTAGGTGCGCTGGTGGGCGTTTTGTTTGCTCCCAAGTCGGGTGAAGATACTCGCGAATATCTAGCAGGCAAAGCCGATGAAGGCAAAGATTATGCGCAACGCAAGGCGCGGGAACTCCGCGAGCGCGCGGATGAATTGATCGAACGCAGCAAGGATGTGGCCTCGCGGAAAAAGGATTCGCTTTCGGCGGCGGTGGATGCGGGACGCGAAGCGTATTTGCGGGAAGCGTCGAAGTCTTAACGGGGTCTTAGCGGGACAAATTTAACAAACTTTCCGCTCAGAACTGTGGGCGGCTGGGGCGCTCATGGAATTTTGGCTTGAAGTGTTCAGCATCGTCGCCGCGATCGCGCTGGTGGTGCAGGTGTTCATTTTAGGTGCGCTGTTTTTTGAATTGAAGCGCACCACGGAAAAAGTAAACAAGCTGGTCAGTGATATGCAGACGCGCGTCGGCCCGATCCTGAGCCGGGTGCAGTTATTGCTGGACGACACCCAGCCGAGAATTTCGGAGATGGTTGCGGACGCGTCGCACATTGTGTACCTGGCGCGCGGACAGGCGCAGAGGATGGACCGCGTCCTGAGCGAAGCGTCGGACCGGTTACGCGGACAGTTGATTCATGCGGACCGAATTTTGTCAGGCACGCTGGAAGCTGTGGAAGAGACTGGAGCAAAGTTGCGGCAGGGATTCTGGGGACCGGTGCGGAGAGCTTCCGCGGTGGTCACGGGAATTCGCGTAGGGCTGGATTTGTTGCGGTCCAGGCGGGCGCCGCGCCGGCCGGAAGAGCAGCATGAAGAGGAATTGTTTATATAGGCCAGGCAATTACGTAGCCGCAATTACGTCGTTTTTTTACTTCAAGCCAGAAAATTACAACTCCTAAGATCTTTCAGCGCCAACGGTAGGTATTCAATACCACTCCCTAGAATACGAGACGCCCTTCGAAAACGAATCGTTAGTGAGGCAGCGGTGTGAGCGCTATAGTTTTGCCGGTTTGTGCTGACCGCAGCGCGCCGTCGAGAATTTGCATAACTACCACATTCGTTTCCAACGAGGATAGGTCGCCTTCGGGCTGCAGATGGCCACGCAATACCGCCGCCAGGTAACTTAGCGAGTCGCGTTGCGCTTCGGGTAGCGGCGGCGCAGTCAACGGCGTGACCGGCTCCGCTTTCTCACCGCGATACCGCACGCGCACGCGGTCCACGCCCACAGTAATCGCGTATCCGGCGTTGCCGTACACTTCCATATCTTTGCGCGCGAAGGACCAGTTCCACGAAGGCATCAGCACGGCTTGCGCTTTCGGGTAACGCAGAATGACAGTCGCATCATCATCGACGTGAGGATAGATTTCCGGCTTATCCGTTTGCGTCACGGCCGTGACGCTCACTGGTGGCTGGCCGTGCATCAGTACGGTCATCAAGTCCGCGCCGTAGCACCCAAAGTCAAACAAGGCACCGGCACCATTTTGCGCTGGATCGGTCAGCCATGGCAGCCACTCGGGCCCCACGCCAATTTCCTTGGGACCTTCGTGGCCGTCGTGTACCATGACTTTGCGCAGGTCCCCCAGCTTTCCCGCAGCCGCTTGCGCAATCACTTCCTGATTGCTTGCATACCAGGTTGTCTCATAGTTGACCAGCACCTGCACGGGCCGCTCAGGTGTGCCAGAGTTACGCGCTACCGTGCGGATCGCCAGCGCATCCTCCAGCGTAGTTGCAAGGGGTTTCTCCACCATAGAGCTCACCCCATGGCGCGCAGCGGTCTCAATCACTTTGCGATGATCTGCAATGGTGGTGTACACGAGCACCGCATCGGGATGCTGCTCCACAAGCATTTTTTCCAAATCGGTATAAAACAATTTGGCGTCGAGATGGTATTTCGCAGCGTAGTCTTTCGCGAGCGCGTCCTGCGGCTCGACAATCGCCACCAGAGTAGCCGCTTGATTTCCAGGCAGCACTGCCAGGAAACCCTTCACGTGACCATGCACCAACCCAACAATTGCGACGCGTATTGGAGGCTCGGCGCTCGCATGCCTGGGCGCGGCCAAAAGAAAAAAACTGCCAATAATTACGGATAACGAGCGAACGAGGAGGAATATCGAGCGTGGTGAATTTTTGTGTGTTGCACTTTTCTGTCTAGTGTTGCTCATTGGGCTTTTCTAGCCTCGAGCAGCAATCGCCTTAGCTTCGTTAGATCATTCAAAATGCGGCGGCTGGCTGCGATGTGCGATGCCAGTTGATTCAATTTGTATTTCACCAATTGCAAGGCCTGCTGCCGGCGGGCCAGTTGCGGATCCGTGGCGCGAAGGATTTCGGTCTCAATTTCGCCTTGGGCCTCGCGGGTAGCGGCCAACAGCTGGTTCACGTATTCACGGGCGCTTTCGATATTGTCAAAGGGCGTTTCGGGCTGGTAGGTCATAACTGTGTTCTCCGATGCATTCCTGGCAATTCGTGGGCACAAAAAAGAATAGGCCTTCCAGAGCAGCACTTCAACTTCGGAACGCGTCGCAAACTAAGGCGCCTGGGTGGGTTTATCTACATTTGTGTGCGGCGTTGAGCGAGCGGGTTGGAACGAGCGGCGCAGGCATCGAGGGCATCGGGGGTTCTGCGCCGCTCTCGGACGTGTTCTACCGGTGCAGACTATGAGGGGGCGCGTTTTATTCCGTAAGTGTGCTATTCCCAGCGAAAAACCTTTGTAGAGATCGCGGTGCACAGGACAAATCCCAGGGCCAATGCCGC
>JAUTXJ010000087.1 GCA_030838075.1 Acidobacteriaceae bacterium | reverse complement strand
TTTGAATCATGAGGCCGGCTACGACAGCGGGTTGATTTGCGGGGGGACGCTGGAAGTATTTGTGGAGCCGATATTGCCGCAGCCGGTAGTGTATTTGTTTGGCGGCGGGCACGTGTCGATGGCGGTGGCCAATGCGGCGAGCGCCGCGGGATTTGGGATTGCAGTGGTGGACGATCGCGAAGCGTTCGCGAATATGCAGCGGTTTCCGATGGCGCACGCGGTGCACACCAGTTTTGCGGAAGCGTTTGAGAAGATCCGGCCGAATGCGAGTAGCTACCTGATTATTGTTACGCGCGGGCACAAGGAAGATATGCGTGTGCTAGCGTGGGCGGTGCGGACGGAGGCGCGCTACGTGGGGATGATCGGCAGCAAGCGCAAGGTGCTGTCGGTGTATAAGGCGCTGGAGAATGAGGGGTATCGGGCGGAAGAATTTGCGCGCGTGTATGCGCCGATGGGATTGGATATTGGGGCGCTGTCTCCCGAGGAGATTGCGGTTAGCGTAGTGGCGGAGTTGATCGCGGTGCGGCGGAATGCGGCCGCGGCTGCTGCGCATAAAAAATTGAATTACGAAGCGCGTGCTGCTCTGAGCGAGCGTTAAGCACGTTGGCGATGCCATGCTGGCGGCGGTAATTTTATCGGGCGGTGCATCGCGCCGCATGGGCACGCCTAAGGCACTTCTTCCCTACCGAGGCGGGACATTTGTTGAACATCTATTAAGGGTTACGGATCATCCGCGCATTGGATGGCGGCGGGTGGCGTTGGGTGGTGATGCGGGGGCAATCGTGGCGGGCACTGAGTTTCGCGCGGATGAAATAATTATTAACGAAGATTGGGAAGATGGGCAACTGAGTTCTATTCAGGCTGGGGTGCGGAGCTTGCCTGAAGGGACGGATGGGCTGCTGCTTTGTTTGATTGATCACCCTTTAATTAGTCGCGAGTTGGTGGGCGCGTTGGTGGAACGGTTTTACGAGTCGGGGAAAGCTATTGTGTTGCCTTTTTATAAAGGGCGGCGTGGGCATCCCGTGATTTTTGCTGCGCGGCTGTATGAGGAATTGCTGAGTGCGCCGTTGGAGACTGGGGCGCGTGCGGTGGTGTGGGCGCACCGTGAAGAAGTTTGCGAAATGGAAACGAACGAGGAAGGTTGCGTGTTGAATTTGAATGATCCTGATGCTTTGGCTAAGGCTCGGGAGCGCAATTAGCGCGCTTTTAATTTGGCAAGTAATTGGGTGAGGGCATCGGCGGCTAGTTGCGCGGCGTGCAGAGTGGCGGGAGGTAGCCCGCCGAGTTGATTGGAAAGATATTCGGCGTTGATGTGAGTGGCTTCGGAGATGGTTTTGTCTTTTAGCTCTACCGTGAGGAGGGATGCGCAGGCGATAGATGTTGTGCAGCCCTGACAGAGGAAGCGGGCTTCGGCGATGCGGTTGGTTTCGGGTTCGAGGCGGGCGGCGAGATAAAGGATGTCGCCGCAGACGGGATTGGTGACGTCGACGGAGGCTGTGGCGTTGGGGAGTTTGCCTGCGTTGCGCGGGGATTGGAAATGGTCGAGGACGGCATCGCTGAGCATGCTTTAGTATCCCAAGTCGCGCATGATTCGGGCAATCGATGGATGATTACCGGAGTGAAGAAGGTTTGAAGATTTCATGATTGTGGTGGCGGCGGTGATTGAGCGTGGGGACCGGAGGATTTTGATTGGGCAGAGGAGGCGCGGCGATACTTCTCCGCTGAAGTGGGAATTTCCTGGCGGGAAGATTGAGACGGACGAAGAGCCCGTTGCGGCACTGGCTCGGGAGTTGCGTGAGGAGTCGGGGGCGACATTGGTGCGCTGCGTGGAGATGGGGCAGGTGCGGCATGTTTACTTGAATAGTGCGGTTCAGGCGGAGATTCGGTTTTATGCCGCGGAGATTGCGGATGAAAATATTCAGCCGAACTGTTTTGAACAGATTGCTTGGGTGTTGCCTAGGGAGTTGGGGGATTACGATTTTTTGGATGCGAATCGGGTGTTGATCGCGCAGTTGGCTACGGGGAAAATTAAGCCGGCGGAATTGTTGAGGAACGTGTGAAAAAGTCAGAGTGATAAGGGTTTAGATTCTAAAAGGCTGTGAAGGCATACGTTTCGATATTGCTTCGACATTTAAATTCAAAAACAATTAAAGTCAAAGACCCCACCCTTGCAAAAAACGCAAGGATGGGGCACCCTCCGCGTTTTTGTGAGTTGTAATTGAATCGAGAACTTGCCGTGTCGACGATCGTTAAGACAACACCTTACGAGATTACTGGGTTTAGTTTTTCGGGGTCGATTCCCAGGTCTTTGATGGCTTGGTCGATTAGTTTGCGGTCTATTTTTCCGTCGATGAAGAGTTCGTGCAGGGTGGCCAGGGTGATGAAGCGGGCGTCGACCTCGAAGAATTCGCGGAGCGAGGCGCGGCCCTCGCTACGGCCGAAGCCGTCGGTGCCCAAGGAAGCCAGGCGACGCGGGAGCCACTTGCTGATCATGTTGGGCAGCGTTTTCAGGTAGTCGGAGGCGGCGACCAAGACGCCGGGAGCGTCGCCTAAGGTGCTGGTGACGTAGGGGACGCGCTGCTTTTCGCCGGGGTGCAGGCGATTCCACCGATCGGATTCGTTGCCGTCGACGTAAAGCTGCTTGTAGCTGGTGACGCTCCAGACGTCGGCGGCGACACCGTATTTTGTTTCCAGAATTTCCTGAGCTTGCAAAACTTCGCGAAGGATGGCGCCGCTGCCAAAAAGTTGCGCGCGCAGCTTGGACTTTTTATTTTCGGAAGCGCGGAAGCGGTACATCCCGTTAAGAATGCCTTCTTTAACGTCGCCGGGCATGGCGGGCATCGCGTACTGTTCGTTCATCACGGTGATGTAGTAGAAAATATTCTCGCCGTCTTTGTACATGCGGCGAATGCCGTCTTGAATGATGACGGCGATTTCGTAGGCGAAGGCAGGATCATATGCGCGCAAATTTGGAACGGATAGCGCGAGGACGTGGCTATTTCCGTCCTGGTGCTGCAAACCTTCGCCCGCAAGCGTGGTGCGGCCGGCAGTTCCGCCGAGCAGGAAGCCGCGGGTGCGCATGTCGGCAGCGGCCCAGATGAAATCGGCGATGCGCTGAAAACCGAACATGGAGTAATAAATAAAAAATGGAATGGTGTTGATGCCGTGAGTGGCATAGGCGGAGCCTGCGGCGATGAAGGACGCCATGGAGCCGGCTTCGGTAATTCCCTCTTCGAGGATTTGGCCGTCCTTGGCTTCCTTGTAATAAAGCAAGGTATTCACGTCGACGGGCTCGTAGCGTTGGCCGACGCTCGAATAAATTCCCACAGTGCGGAACAGAGATTCCATGCCGAAGGTGCGGGCTTCGTCGGGAACGATGGGGACTACCAGCTTGCCGATTTCGGGATCCTTCAACATTTTGCGCAGCATGCCGACGAAGGCCATGGTGGTGGAAACTTCGCGGCCGTCGCTGCCCGCGAGAAATTCATTGAAGAGTTCATCGTGGTCGGCGGCGAGGGGCTTGGAACGGATACTGCGCGTTGGAACATAGCCACCGAGGGCTTTGCGGCGCGCGCGAATATATTGAATTTCGTCGCTGTTCTCTGGCGGGCGATAAAAAGGAACTTCGACGCAGTCGTCGTCATTGAGGGGGACGGCGAAGCGTGAACGGAAGACGCGCAACTCGTCTTCGTTTAATTTTTTCTGCTGGTGGGTGACGTTTTTGCCTTCGCCAGCTTCGCCGAGCCCATATCCTTTTATGGTGCGGGCGAGGATGACGGTCGGGGCGCCTTTGTGTTCGGTGGCGGCTTTGTAGGCGGCGTAAACTTTGCGCGGATCGTGGCCGCCAAGGCGCAAACGGCGCAAGGCGTCGTCGGAGAAGGGCTCGACAAGTTTCAGCAAACGTGGATCGGAGCCGAAGAAATGCTGGCGCACGTAGGCGCCGGATTCGACGAC
>JAUTXJ010000068.1 GCA_030838075.1 Acidobacteriaceae bacterium | reverse complement strand
AGTTCGTGGATGAGTGTCTGGACTCGCTTCGGACCTATAGCCAAAAATCGGAAATGGAAATTTTCGTGGTAGACAACTTTTCGACGGATGGTACCCCCGAACTGGTGAGCGCTTCCTACCCACAGGTCACTTTAATCCGAAATCAAAATAACGTGGGTTTTGCGCGAGCCAACAACATTGGTATTTCTCGCAGTTCTGGCAAGTATGTAGCGCTGATTAATTCCGACGTCCGCGTTCTGCCAGGCTGCCTCGACAAGATGATGGACTATATGGAGGAGCATCCCCGTATTGGCATGCTCGGCCCTCGTATGCTCGGCCCAGGCGGACAAGCTGGTCGCTCTTACATGAGCGCTCCCACCTTATGGCGTTACTTTTGTAGAGCGCTGGCGTTGGACGTTATTTTCCCCGGCTCAAAATTTCTTGGCGGCTACACCATGCCCTATTTCAAGCGCGATCGAATTGCCGAAGTCGATATTCTCAACGGCTGGTTCTGGATGACCCGTCGCGAAGCGCTCGACACAGTCGGCCTCCTGGATGAAACTTTTTTTATGTACGGCGAAGATATCGACTGGTGCAAGCGTTTTCGCAATGCGGGTTGGGGCGTTGTGTATTTCCCCGAAGCAGAATCCATCCATTACGGCGGGGCCAGCTCCTCGAAGGCGCCGATACGGTTCTATGTAGAAATGCAACGGGCCAATCTACAATATTGGAAAAAGCATTTTAGCCGTCTCTCGCAAATAACCTATCTGGCGATCCTTTTTATTCATCAAGCGCTTCGACTGGCCGGCTACGCCTCCTTGCTGGCCGTTAAATCGAGCCGGGCTGACGCTTCTTACAAAATCCAACGAAGCCTCGCCTGCATGCGATGGATCGTACAACAAGAAAACTACACCGGGGTGCAAGCGCAATGACCAATCCACTGCACAAATACGTTCTTGTCACGGCGGCCTACAACGAAGAGGCCTATATTGAGCGAACTATCCAGTCCATCGTCGCGCAGACCGTTCTTCCGGAGCGTTGGGTAATCGTTAGCGATGGTTCAACGGACCGCACCGACGAAATCGTCAAGAACTATGGCTCACAGTATCCGTTTATTCAGTTGGTACGCATCACCGAAGAACATCCTCGCAACTTCGCTGCTCAGGTCTTCGCGATTAATTACGGTTGCAAACATTTGCAGGGTCTAGATTTTAAATTCATCGGAAACGTGGATTCCGACGTCTCTTTCCAGCCTGGGTACTTTGCTCAGTTGTTGCAGCGATTTGACCAGAACCCAACCTTGGGTCTTGCCGGCGGCTATATCTACGAAAAACATAATGAGAACTTTGAAGTTCGGGCCATGAACAGCGAGCGATCCGTAGCCCACGCGGTACAGTTGTTCCGTCGCGAGTGTTTCGAGGCCATCGGCGGTTATCTCGCGCTGCCATACGGCGGCCCAGATTGGTACGCTCAGGTGCTCGCTCGAATGCGCGGATGGGACGTGCAAGCTTTTTCCGACTTGCCAGTCAATCACTATCGTCCAACGGGCGGCGCTGATCGGCCATTCCCCGGGTTATTCCGTCAAGGCCGGATGGATTATTCGCTTGGTTCCTACCCGCCATTTGAAGTGCTAAAAATCGTTCGCCGTTTTCGCGACAAACCGCTGGTGATCGGCGCGCTGGTCAGGCTGTCCGGATTTGTTTGGGGATATTGCCTCCGCGAAAAAAGACCAGTTTCACGGGAATTTATCCGCTATCTAAGAACCGAGGAAAAGTCCCGAGTACGTGATTTTTTCAGAAGGCCGATTCATGCTGTTATGCAATCAGATTCGGCAAAAACCAGGGCCTGAATGTCACGATGCGCTTGAATTACCGTTGCAAGCAAACAAGCATCGCCTAAATAGGCTCATACTTAATAAAATTGATGCCACTAACACGAATCAGGAAGGGAGCCTTATCCGAACTGCGGTGTCATCGCTATCCAAGACTTATTTGTTTGATCCTCTAAAAGATCCGCGGTGGGATCGTTTTTTGAGCATGGAAGCGCGAAGCTCCATCTTTCACGCGAAAGCTTGGTTGCTTGCCTTGAATCGCACTTACGGAGACGTCCCGGTAGGTTACACATTTGCGGCCGATGGCGAAGAATCGCAAAATGCCGTGGTTTTTTGCCGCATTAAAAGCTGGCTGACTGGCAACCGCCTCGTCTCAATCCCATTTTCCGACCACTGTGAACCGTCGATGGAGTGGAAGATCTCAACTTGCGGCTCACGCCTGCGAAAGAAGAATTGCGTGAGCGGCGCATCAAATATATCGACATCCGGCCGCTGAGTTCGCAATTCAGCGAAAGAGTCGACAACCCGAAATCCTATGCCATTCACCTGTTGGATCTGCGCCCTTCGCTCGAGAACCTTTACAAAAAACTTCACGGAGATTCGATTCGCCGCAAGATTCAACGGGCGGAACGCGAACATTTAACGCTAGAATCTGGCTCATCGGAAGTCTTGCTTGCGAATTTTTATCAGCTCCATGTAAATAAGATTACTCCTAAATTCCGTGATCCCTGGTCTCAAACTCGTTGACACGCTCGGTTGAGCCAGGCGATCCAGATTATCAGGGAAGTCCTAATCTGGTGGTGATCGGCTCCGCTGCGGCGGAGCTAAAAGTGTTTGCGGGCGCGTTCAACGCGCAGACCCTCGCAAGGTATGGTTCGATAATTACTGCCAACCACTCCAAATACGACTTTGCCGCCATCGCTAGGCCCGCGATGGTAAATTTTTCCAGCCCCTTGCCTGAAACTAAAGAGTTTAATCCGGGTTCTCAGAATACGTCCTCCCTGCTGCCCTTGCGCCGGTGGATAATAGCCGTATCCGGGATGATAGGTGGCCCGAGCGCGGAACCACTGTTACAATCGCGAGTCATTCATACATATATTTTTTTTAATGCGACATGAGGGAGCAATCTTTGGCGGAAAACAAATGGGTTCAATCTCACGGCATTGGCGTACGAGCGATGAGTATTCTTCTCCTCGCCGTCGCGGTGCTGGCGCTTCATGCGCCTACGGTGCTGGGCCAGGCAAACGTTCAAGGCACTTGGCAAACATCGCCGACGCTAATGCCTATCAACCCGATACATACGGCTTTGTTGAAGACTGGAAAAATTTTGGTAGTTTCGGGATCGGGAAATTATCCGGCGCAGACCACGTTCTTGGTAGGTGTGTGGGACCCGTCCACGAACACTTTTACAAACGGACCAAACCAGAGCTGGGACATGTTCTGCAATGGCATGATCGTATTGCCCGATGGCCGTCCATTCATTGTCGGTGGCAATTTGCAATACGATCCGTTCCACGGCTGGCAACGCACGGCTGCATTCGATCCAGCGACCGGAAAATTTACCAACATGGAAGACATGGCCCACGGGCGCTGGTACCCGACGAGCACCGTCCTGGGCGACGGGCGGGTTATGACATTTTCCGGGCTGGATGAAACCGGAAATACCAATTCGCAAGTGGAAATTTACAAAGTAGGCCTTGGCTGGGGGGCTGCGGTGAACTCCTGGACCCCGCCACTCTACCCGCGCATGCATCTGTTGCCGAGCGGAAAAGTTTTTTATTCCGGCGCGACAACGCAATCGAGATTGTTTGATCCGGCGACAAGTACCTGGTCGGGTGTTATTGCCACGACGAATTATGGCGGCGACCGCACCTACGGCTCCTCGGTGCTTCTGCCGCTAATCCCGGCCAATGGATACAAACCGAGAGTGATGATTTTCGGGGGAGGAAATCCTTCGACGGCGACTACCGAGATCATCGACCTGTCTGCCACGACTCCGGTCTGGGTGTATGGCCCCTCAATGTCTCAGCCGCGCATTGAGATGAACGCGACATTGCTACCTAACGGCAAGGTTTTGACGCTGGGCGGCTCGGTGAACGACGAAGACCTAAGCACGCAAAGCCTGCATGCGGATCTTTACGACTCGACTACCAACATCATGGCTTCGGCTGGATCGGTCGCCTATGCGCGCCTCTATCACTCAGTCTCTTTGCTGCTGCCCGATGGCACGGTGTGGGTAGCGGGCGGAAATCCCAACCGCGGATCGTACGAGCAACATGTGGAAATCTATTCGCCGCCATATTTGTTCAGCGATTCAGCCGGCACGCTGGCCACCCGTCCATCGATTACGGGGGTAAGCCCCAGTGTGATTGGGTACGGTACGTCGTTCCAGGTACAGACGCCCGATGCCGCGAATATTGCTTCCGTAGTGCTGATGAAAAACGGAGCGGTGACGCACGCGTTTGACATGGATCAACGCATGGTGGGATTGACCTTCACCCTGGGAAGCGGTGTTTTGAACGTAACGGGGCCGCCGAACAGCAACATCGCACCTCCAGGCTATTACATGCTTTTCTTGATCAACACTGCTGGCGTGCCTTCCATAGCAAAATTCTTGCAGATTTCGACTGCACCGACGGATGTTCCTCCGACCGCTACCATCACGCTTCCCGCGGCGGATCAATCGATTGCTCTGGGACAATCCGTAACTTTTGCGGGCGCCGGCACGGCATCTGGCGGAGGAACGATCACCGGATATTCGTGGTCCATCCGCGGAGCCACGCCGGCGACAAGTCAGCTACAAAATCCTGGTGCGGTCACCTTTAGTACGATAGGAACCTTCACGGCAGTACTGACGGTCACTGACAACCATGGAATTACAAGTCCAAGTCCGGCGACGCGAACGATTGTAGTGAATCCGGTCTTACCGGCCCCGACGCTCACGACTGTGACCCCCAATTCCGCCGCGCAGGGACTGACCAACTTGAAGGTGACTCTGGCCGGCACCAATTTCGTTACTGGCGCGACGTGCAGTCTCGGGGCGGGAATAAGCGTCAACTCGTGCACGGTTAATTCGGGCACGCAAATTACCGCCAACATAAATGTCCTGGCAAATGCCACTTTGGGAACGAACGACGTCACGATCACCAATCCGGACGGACAAATCGCAAAATTGGCGGGTGGATTTAGCGTGACGGGTGGCGTTATCGCTACTGCGCCCACACTGACGAGCGTAAGCCCCAACGCCGAATTTCGAGGAACCACCAACGCAGCCGTGATACTCACAGGAACAAATTTCCAGCCCTCACCCACCTGCGACTTCGACGTAGATTTCGGGGGGACTATCAATACCTGCACCTACATTTCTGCGACCCAAATTAACGTAAACCTTACATTGGGCCCCAATGCGGTCTTGGGCCCGCATAACGTGATCGTGACCAATGCAGACGGGCAGAGCACACAATTGACCAACGGCTTCACGGTCACTGCCAACCTTGGCAACACCGTCAAGCTCGGCAACGGTTTCACAGCCGGAGCATTGGTCTTGAACGGTAACGCTTTTCTAAATGGCTCGGTTCTGGAGTTGACCGATGGAAAACTCAATGAAGATTCTAGCGCGTGGTATGCGACGCCCGTAAATGTGCAGAATTTTGTGACCGATTTCACCTTCCAGACATCACCGGGCACCACCGCGGACGGTTTCACCTTCACTTTGCAAAATAACTCCACTGCGGCGATTGGACAGGGTGGTAGCCTGCTGGGTTACGGTTCGGTATCGCCAGGCGGCCCCGGAGGAGTACCCAACAGCGTTGCAGTGAAATTCGATCTGTACAACAACGTCAGCGAGGGAATTAACTCGACCGGGTTGTACGCCGACGCCGCATCGCCCACTATCCCGGCGGTAGATATGACCGGTTCGGGAATCGATCTTCATAGCGGCGACACGTTCGCGGTACACATGACGTACGACGGAACGTCGCTGGTGATGACCATCACCGATAAAGTGACGGCCGCCGTCTTTACTCATACTTGGATCATCGACATTCCCACGACCGTTGGCAGCACAACCGCCTACGCGGGATTCACTGCCGCAACCGGCGGCCTCACCACAACACAAAATATTTTGACCTGGACCATGGGACCGCTAGCCCCTGCCGTGGCTATCTCGCCTGCGAGTCCGGTGTCGTTTCCAGATACGACTACTGGCAACACCAGCGCACCAATTACCGTGACGATTACGAATGGCGGCAGCGGTACCTTGCACATCTCTGGCGTTACGATAACGGGGACCAATCCCGGCGACTTTGCCGCAGCATCAAATACTTGTACCGCTGCGGTAGCGCCCAACGCCTCCTGCACCGTCGGCGTGACATTCACGCCAACCGGCACCGGTGTTCGGCAAGCGAATCTCTCC
>JAUTXJ010000162.1 GCA_030838075.1 Acidobacteriaceae bacterium | reverse complement strand
CGATTCTTCAAAACTTCGCGAGGCTTGGTGCCTTCTGGCGGGCCGACGATGCCGTCTTTTTCCATGAGGTCGATCAAGCGCGCGGCGCGGCCGTACCCGATGCGCAGGCGGCGTTGCAGCGTTGACGTGGATGCGCGGCCGGCGTCGCACACCACGCGAATAGCGTCCTGATAGAGATCGTCGTCGACATCATCCGCGGCAGCTTCAGTTGATTCGGATTCGCCGCCGGCTTCGAGCACTTTGCCGTTCTCGTCTTTTGGCGCTTCCAAGAGCTGTTCGTTGTATTTGGCCTGCGCCTGTTGCCGCCAAAAATCGCAAACGGACACGATTTCATCT
This sequence comes from Acidobacteriaceae bacterium, assembly GCA_030838075.1. Classification (GTDB taxonomy): domain Bacteria; phylum Acidobacteriota; class Terriglobia; order Acidiferrales; family UBA7541; genus Acidiferrum. The sequence continues at coordinate 17,775 of JAUTXJ010000162.1, read as the reverse complement.
TCGCTCACCAGCGGCCCGTGAATGCGATGTAGCCGCGCCGACCCTGCAGGCAAATAAAGCATGTCGCCTTTGCCCAACAGTGATTCTGACCCGTTGGCGTCGAGAATAGTGCGCGAATCGACTTTGCTGGCCACCCGGAAAGATATGCGAGCAGGGAAGTTCGCTTTAATCAGGCCCGTGATGACGTCCACCGACGGCCGCTGCGTCGCCAGAATTAAGTGGATGCCGACCGCGCGCGCCATTTGCGCCAACCGCGTGATCGATTCTTCCACGTTGTTGGTGTCCACCATCATCAGGTCGGCCAACTCGTCGATGACAATCACCAGGTAGGGAAGTGGCTTGTGCTCGCTCTCTTCCACGTTGTCAAACAGCGAGAGCGATTGCTGCTTCTGAAAAGTGCGATTGTACTGGTCGATGTTGCGCACGCCCCGTTGCGCCAGCAATTTCAGCCGGTTTTCCATTTCGCGCGTGGCGTTGCGTAGAACGTTGGAAGCAATTTTGGGGTCGGTGACTACCGGCGCGATCAAGTGCGGAATATTTTCGTACAGATTTAATTCCAGCCGCTTGGGATCGACGAGCACCATTTTTACGTCGTCGGGGCTGGCCTTGTACAAAATAGACATCATCAGCGAATTGATGAAAACGCTTTTACCGGTGCCGGTCGAACCCGCGATCAGCAAATGTGGCATCGCCGCCAGGTCGGTCACGCGGATTCTGCCGTGCAAATCTCTGCCCATGGCGAGCGTGAGCTTGCTCGCGGAATTGATGAACTCCGGCGCTTCGATAATTTCGCGCAGCGCGATGGTCTGGCGCGTCAGGTTCGGCACTTCTATGCCGATAGTGGATTTGCCCGGGATGCGCTCGATCAAAATTGATTCGGCTTGCAGCGCGAGGCACAAATCTTCAGTCAGGCCAATGATGCGGCTGTATTTGATGCCCGCTTCCGGTTTGAATTCAAAGGTGGTAACCACCGGCCCCGGATTGATCTGCGTTACGCGCCCTTGTACATCAAACTCCTGGCACTTTTCTTCAATCGCCCGCGCACGTTCTTTCAACTCCGTTTCATCAAGCTTCTGGCTGCGCTCGCCTTCGCGCAGCAATGAAACCGACGGCAGTTTGTAATTGGTATTTCCTTTGGCGATCTTGGGCTCGCCAACACTTTTTCTCGACGAGGGTTTTTCCGTCTCGCGGTCCACTACGAAGATCGGCGCCTTGTAGTTTCGGTCTTTTTCTTTTTCCGCGCGCTCTTCGTCACGTTGTTCCCGACGCGATTTAAAAACGTCGCTCTCGTCTTCCAACTCAATCGCTCTGGAATTTTCAGTCAGCGCCGAATTGTTACCCGTCGATTGTGGGGCCACCGGCTTCCCCCCCGAAAGCCGTTTTTCCGCCAAGCGTTTGCGGAGCCGCTCCTGCTCACGCGTTCCGCGCCACGCGTGCCAGCGAGCCTGCACCTTTTGAAGAATGCCCAGTTTTTCTACGGCGCCGATCGGACCTTTCGGTCCACTGGCCCAGGCATGCGCACCAGAAAAAGAAAACCTGGTGGTCATGAACAACGCGGTGAGCAACAGCGCCACCGCCACGAGATTTGCGCCAATGGGATTGAACCCGGTGCGCAGTCCGGCAGAAACCAGGGAACCCAGCATTCCACCCGGCGGCACCGTGCCGCGAACATCCGGAAAATGCCACAGCGTGAGCAGCGATGGCAGCGCCAGCAACAAAAGCGCGTATCCGATCAGCGTGGCAATCTGCGAATTGATGGCGCGATTTTTCAGCCAGCGCCAGCCAAGCACCGCCAACGCCACGGGCAGCAAAAACGCCGCGAAGCCAAACACCTGGAATAGCAGGTCAGCTCCATACGCCCCGGCAGGTCCAATCCAATTGTTAGTGTTGACGGAATCGGCGCCGTTGGCGCTCACATTCCAGGCCGCATCGCGCGGGGAATAGGAAATCAAAGCCAGCGCCGTCAACACGGCTACCGTGACGCACAAAAACCCGATGAGCTCATTGAGCCGTTTGTTTTCAGTAGGAGTCAAAAGACGCAAGTATTTCACCTCAGCATTTTGGGGAAGGCTGAGTGACGCGCGGGGCGTTGGCGCTATCGCGCACCCGCAGGAGGAACCGAACTGCACGATGATATCAAAGCTCCGGTAGACAACAACCACTTTTATGGCCGGTGTTTCTTTGGAAAAGGGGCTGCCTGGGGGCCGCAAAAATTAACGCTGATTGACCGCGCGCTCGAATTTCTAATTAACCGAAGTGGCGGCCGAGCCGTTCGACGCAAAAGATTTAATGCCCTCGCACTCATCGTCAAAAATCTCAAATACTTTATCCAGATGTGTAACCTGCAGCAGCATATTCATGTGCTTGCTTAAATTTACTAATTTTAATTGGCTACCGATCTTCGCCAAGTGAACGTGGCCGCGCACCATTTCTCCAATGCCGGAGCTGTCGACGAAGTCGACCTCCTTCATGTTCAACAGCACTTTTGTCGCCCCGCAAGCCACCAGATCAGCTAGCGTTTTCCGTAGCGTTGCGCTCCCATCGCCGAAGTCAATCTTCCCCCGCAGGTCCACAATGGTGACGTCTTCGACCTGGCGCGTGGAGCTTCCCGCTTTCGATGAGGCGGGAGCCTGCTTGCTGGGAGCCAGCTTGCCCAGCCCCAGGCGATCCAGAATCGCGGTAGCTTCCGCCGCCACGTCGCGATACTTTGTCTGAACCATTACTATGGATCGACCGTTCTTCAATACATCTACGAAGTAAGCGGTGTCTATCGCTGACTGCTCCGGCGCCGAGAGCCTAAATCGCGATGCTTCCAGCGAACGCTTCACGGCCGTCGCGCCAACTTTTGAACCTAAATAATGCAGCAGGGCCGCCGCGCCTAACCCAATGGCATACACCTGACCGAACCCGGGAACCATCGCCAGGGCCGACCCGATCTGCCCCGCCGTGAATTGCACTGTGCCCCCCATGACGCCCCCGACATACGCCCCAATTTCTTTGGTGAAGCTCATGGCTTCGTTTTCCGAGCCGGTCAAAAATATAATGGCTTGCCCCGGGATTTGATTCTGTCGCAACTCCTTCACGGCTTGCTCGGCGCGCTCCGTCGAATCGAAAATACCTATAACGATCTCCACTATGCACCCCCCACGGACCTCGACACACGGAGTGGTAGCTTACGCAAATCAGGGGTAAGACTAAAGCGCGGCCATTTCTCAACAGGTGGAAAATTCGATGGAAGCTCTCTTACCGAAGATGAACATTAAAGCCGGCGTTACCGCAGCGGCAGATTCTTACATCACCACTCGCGAAGCGTAGTACAAAACCACCGCGCCCAGAATAATTCGATACACCGCAAATGGAGCGAAGCCCCGCTTGCGCACCCATCCCATGAACCACGCCACCGCGCCGTACGCCACCACAAACGACACAGCCAGCCCGATCAACAACACAATCCATTGATGCGCATCGATCTGCGATACGCCGATCGGATTCTCGTCTTTCCCCCGCAGCGACTTGTACAAGGAATAAGCCACGGCCATCGCCATAGTCGGCATGGAGAGAAAAAAAGAAAATTCCAGCGCCGCAGCTCGAGACATGCCCGCGATTTGCCCCGCCGTGATCGTGGACATCGATCGCGAAGTCCCCGGAAAAACCCCCGACAATATCTGGCAAGCGCCGATCCACATCGCTTGTCCCAGGCTCATGTTATCCATGCGCCAGGTATGGATGCGGCTGTTCGCGCCGGCGATTTTACCCGCGGCTTCCGACTTCGAATTCATCCGGTCCACCAGCCACATCACCACTCCGCCAACCACCAGGGCGGTGCCCATCACATACAAACTTTCCAGATTCTTGCCGATAACTTTGGTCAGTAAATAAGAGGGAAGCGCGGTAATCACGAACGCGATCATAACCAGGCTCAATGGATGAGTGACTATCGTGCGGTCCCCGCGTTCGCCGCGCGGGAAGGTCGCAAGCAGTTGCTTGATGTGCTCGCGAAAATAAATCGGCAAGGTGGCGATCGCGCCAATCTGAATCACGATCGTGTACATCTTCCAGAAGCCGCTTTGCAGGCTGATGTTCAGCAGAAATTCAGCGATGCGCAGATGGGCCGTGGAACTGACCGGCAAGAACTCCGTCAATCCTTCGACAATTCCCAACACCACCGACATTAGATAATCGTGCAATACACCCTCCGACGTTCTCTTAGCTTACACAAACGCAACCGCTGAACCGTGACAGTTTTTCACTGCTACGCGAATTAATGAAGGGTGGCCTTCATCAATTGATCTTCATATTTCGAAACGCCAGAAACCGGAGGGTGGCCCACCCTCAGGTTTTTGGAGGGTTTACCTGCCGTGGCAGGTGGGTCTTGTAAAGTGGAAACACTAGGCCGATAACCACGAAGCTCCCAATTTGGTTTTGACGCTAGCAAGCGTTGAATTCAAAGCTAGTCCAACAGTATCGCCGGAGGGTGCCCCGCCCTCAGCTTTTTGGAGGGTGGGTCTTGTAACGTGGAAACACCGAGGTCCACAACCACGAAGCTCCCGGTTTGTTGTTGACCCGGATACATATCCAAGTTTTATTTTCCTCCAGCCAAAAGTTTCTTCCGCATTTCATAACCATCGATGCGCCCCAAATAATACCGCTTCAAAATACCTTCCTGAATGTAACCATGACGTGACCAGAAGTTTACCGCGGCGTGATTATTCACCGCCGTTTCTAGAAACACAGTTCGCACACCTTGCCCTGAGAGGTTCTTTTCCGCAGCGTTCAGCAGCAGCGAACCAACCCCGCTCCTTCGATGCGCCTCGGCCACATCCAGCGTAATGATGTGCGCCAGCGGCCCATCCACCTCACTCAAAATGAACCCGGCAATTTCGTCATCTTCTACGGCAAGCAAACACTCAGCGGACGCTAGCTCCAAAAAATAACGTAACGTGGTTTTCGAATACGCAATGCCTCGCGGGAAGCAGCTCTGATCAATCTTATAGAGCGCATCAAAATCGCCCGGCTCGTAAGCACGCAGGCGCACTTCAGTAGTGCGGTACGGTGCGGCCCAGCGCTTTTACGGTGAGTTCGTCAACGATCGGTTGACCATTGGGCTTGGTCACCACGCCAAATCCGCCGCTGTAATCCCACATCGTCCAGCCGATCCCGTGTTTCTCGAGAGATTTGCGCACGTCCGAAATCCACGCAGCGCGATCTTCGGGACGCGCTTCTTTGCGAAACACCCCGAACTCATTGCAGATAACCGCAACATTCCAACGCTTGGCCCACGCGGACACCTGATCAAACTCCTCGTCCATGCGCGCCGCATTCCAGCGATCCATTCCATAGCGCGCCGCTGCCAGCCGTTTCGCCGGCTCCGGAATAGCGGCAATCGAGGCCTGAACATTTTCCGGCGTGGACGGGTAGGGAAGTGCCTTCACAAAATGCCAATAATTTTCGCCCCACGTCGCGCCTTGGTGGGTGAACACGTGCGGATCATAAAAGTGAAACGTATAGATTACGTTCGAATCGTGCAGCGGCTCGATGGACAAGAGATCGTCATCGTCCGAATACCGCGCGCCGGTAGCAATAATAGTGTGATTGGGAGCGCCCTCGCGGATAGCCACGGCCACCCGCGATTCAACGCCATACCAGCGATACGGATCGCGTGCTTCCGGCTCGTTCAGAATTTCGAAGAACACCAGGTTAGGATCGAGATTTGAATAGTGATGCGCCAGCCCGCGCCAGAAATCCGCGAACTGCTCGGTAAAATCGCTTTCCTTCGCCAGCTTTTCCTTGAAGTCCGAATCCGGATGGATATCAATCATCACCGCCAGGCTCGTGTCCAAAATCATTTTTACCGCGGCATCGAGTTGGCTGAGATATTCCGCTGGAAGTTCGTCCGCCTGCCGTGGCCGAAACATCGGTTGCGGGTTGACGCTCAGGCGCACGTGATCGAAGCCCAGCGCTTTAATCAGCGCGATGTCTTGCGCCGTGTTCCAAGCCTGGAAATGTTCTTTGGTGTAGCCCCGCGGATCGTACACCTGCGCAAACCATTCACTGAGGTTGATGCCGTGGCGCAAATGCTCCGCACGCGCTCGAGCAAGGTTTGATTGATCCATCTTTGCCTGCGATCCATTGGTCGCTGATTGCGCAGGTGAATTTGCAGCGCAAGTGAGGCCAAAACAAAAAAGAAAAGCGGCTAGCAGCAACCGCATTCTGGACACACGAATCATGTCGCTACTATCACCGCAAAAAGCCTTTCTACGGAGTACCGGCCCAGGCTCCACGCCCAGGCCGGTTTAGAGTTTGTCAGCTCAGCTTCGCGAACCGCTTACAGTTTAATCGTTACGGTTTTTACTTCTGTGTAGTTGGCGAGTCCATATTCGCCCAGTTCGCGCCCGATGCCTGATTGCTTAAACCCGCCAAACGGCGCGGCAGCATCGAACACGTCGTAGCAGTTCACCCACACCGTTCCGGCGCGTACGTTATCCGCGATAGCGTGAGCCTTAGTGATGTCCTGAGTCCACACCGCGGCGGCCAGCCCGTAGAGCGATTTGTTGGCGCGCTCAACGACTTCGGAAATGTCCTTGAAACGCAGGATGGACATGACCGGCCCAAAAATTTCTTCTTGCGCGATCTTCATGTCGTCCTTCACGTCGGAAAAAACCGTGGGCTCAATGAAAAATCCTTTGTCGCCCACGCGATTCCCGCCGGCCATCAATTTGGCTTGCTGCTTGCCGGAATCGATGTAGCCCATCACTTTGGTGAATTGTTCCTGGTCCACCTGCGGGCCCTGCTCGGTATTTTTGTCGAATGGATTGCCGACCGTGCGCTTCTTGGCACGCGCCGCGCTGCGCTCCACGAATTCGTCGTAGACCTTGTCTTCCACGAAAGTACGCGACCCCGCGCAGCAGCATTGCCCTTGATTGAAAAACAGCGCGAAGTGCGAGCCCTCAATCGCCTTATCCATGTCAGCGTCCGCGAACACGATATTCGGACTCTTGCCGCCCAGCTCCAACGTGACGCGCTTCAGATTGGATTCGGCCGCAGCTTTCATCACCAGGTGCCCCACTTCGGTTGAGCCGGTGAACGCCACTTTATCCACATCCATGTGGCGAGCCAGTGCCGCACCCGCCGTAGGACCGTAACCAGGCAACAAATTTAAAACGCCAGGAGGGAATCCCGCTTCCAGCGCCAGTTCGCCGACGCGCAAGGCCGACAAAGGAGTCTGCTCCGCGGGCTTCATCACCACGGTGCAGCCGGTGGCCAGCGCCGGGCCCAACTTCCACGCCTGCATCAGCAGCGGAAAATTCCAGGGAATAATCTGCGCCACTACGCCAACCGGCTCATGCTTGGTGTACGTGAAATAGTTGCCGTTCACCGGGATGGTTTTGCCCTGAAGTTTGTCGGCCCATCCCGCATAGTAGCGGTAACACGCAATCGTCAAAGGCAAGTCCGCCCCGCGCGCCACGCTGTACGGCTTCCCGTTATCCAGCGCCTCGAGCTGCGCAAGCTCATCCAGATTTTTTTCGATCAAATCGGCAAGCTTGAACATCAAATTACCGCGTTGCGAAGCGGTCATCTTGCGCCAGGGACCTTTTTCAAACGCGGCGCGAGCGGCACTCACTGCCTTATCCACGTCAGCCGCATCCGCTTCCGCAATTCGCGCAAGCTCCTCGCCGGTCGAAGGATTGATGCTCGGAAACGTTTTTCCCGAAGCACTATTCACCCACTGCCCGTTAATCAGAAGTTTGGTAGCACTAATCTTGACATTCGGTTCCATCACGGTCGTTGCTGTAGCCATTTTTCAACCTCCTATTAAAATATTCGTTTTGATGAATTCAATCTTGCGGTGGCTAGCCCCGCTGGTGGAGCTAACCATCTGTCGTTGAGCCTACTCATCGATCACGCGTCAGACCTTCGGCCCGACAAAAGCGCCAGAAAAGAAGCCTATACCCCCGCTCGAATCGAGGCAAGCCCCACGGGAACCACACCTTTAAGTTGCCAGAGGAGGTGGCCTACCTACCCTTTACTGTTTTTGCAAGATGAAACTAGGAACGTCAAATTCTGCGGCATAATAACCTCCCTGAGAAGAATATGCCGATACCTTTAGAAAAGATTGTCGGGGAGCAATTGAGTTCAGTTGAATTCGTCCAGGATTATGTACAGCCGCATTTCGATGGACCTACCATCACAGCATTCGTATGGCCGACTCTAAATTTACGCGGGAACATTATGCGCTTCGGAGATTCAGGATATAGAGACGAATTATGCGCGCGAATTGCTCGTAAGGTCACTTCCACACGAATAATTGAAATGATCTGTCTCGCCATCCAATTCGATGACGGTGTCGAGCTGAATATCTCGTTAAAACCTGAAGACAGCGTGGGAACAGAAGCAGGTCACTTCAGTGCCGAGTCCGATTCTCGCAGCCCACTCTTGGAATTCTGATAGACATTAGGCGGGTGGCACATCAATAGGTTCCTATAGGACTCTGGGTGGTCTGTCCTTTGTTTTTTGAGGCGTGAGCGCGGCTGAATTTCCCAAACGCAACTAAAATTAAATTTCTTCGATCTTGCGCTCCGGGATTACACCCAGTATTTCAAGCGCGGATTGTTGCTTTGCAGGAACGTTGAGATAGCCGATCTGCGAGACCACGGCATTTATATCGTCCGCTGTAAGTGCGATGTTAGTGGATCGCTCTTGGGGAACGGGCTTGCTCAGCCACGTGGCGATAGGCGTGCCTGCAAATCCCCGAAATGGCCGCAGCCCTGCAATCACTCTGCCACGCACACCGCGTACGCGGTAACCTGCGGAGTGGAGCGCAGCGCTCGAAGATTGATATACCAGGCTTTTAACATCCGCTTCCGCTGTAGAGTTTTTCGGCGATTGCCACAGCCATCCGTAAAAACGCGAAATGCAATCTTCGCAACGAAATGGGCGCACCAGCAGAATCGGAAGAAAAACTCGCTCCCCCATGTTCCGTTTCGACCTTCTTAATCGAGAACTGCCACAATTCGAGCAGGTCATTCCCTCAGCCCACAGTGCGCGCAAAAAATATCAGAAATGCTAGGAACACACAATACTGAGCTTCATTTAGCCCAAAAGTACTACCGGATAACTTACTTAGTTTCAGTGGGTTGAGTCGGGCAGTATTTTTGCGAATCGCCAGCATTTCGGCCGAACACCAAAGCTTTCGCGCTGCGAGACAGTTGAAGGAGAAAATATCAGCCCGCGACTCCTATGAGGTTTCCCTAGCAGCTTGTCCTGCGGTCGCCTGAACCGCCGGACGACCCACAATATACGCCACGCTGGCGCTAGCCAGCATCAATAACGCAGCCAGGTAATAAGGCGCGCCAGGCACATGCACGTTCACATGCGGCGAAATTGCCATCGCAAAAACCTGCGTGAACAGCAACGGCCCAATCATCCCGGTAATCGCTCGCAAACTATTGACCGCGCCTTGCAGCTTCCCCTGAGAAGTAGGATCCACCCGCTGAGACATCAGCGACTGCATGGCTGGCCCGGCAATGCCCCACAAAGCGATTAACGGAATAGCCGCAAATGCCATCCATCCCCGCGAAGCCAGAGCAAATGCCAAGAAAGCCAAAAAGCCAAAGCCCAATCCGGACAGCAAGCTGTACCGCTCTCCGAAGCGCTTAACAAATGGACCGACCAGCAGCCCCGACGCCAGACTCACGGATAATCCCACGGCCGCGAGCGAAAGTCCGATGGTGCGCTCGCTCCATCCGTAGCGATAATCGGCATACAACACAAAAATCGAGGGCAGTACTTGGTGCGCCAAATAATAAAGAAACGTGACGATGGCCAGACCGCCAAGTTCCGGATGCGAACGCAAAAGCGTCAAGGAGCCCAGCGGATTCGCCATGTGCCACGCTTTTTTCGTGCGGCGTTCCGCCGGCAGCGATTCCGGCAAGATAAAAAATCCATAAATTGCATTCGCCAGGCTTAGCCCCGCAGCGATCCAGAACGGACGCCGCAAATGCACGTTACCCAATAGCCCGCCCACCGCCGGGCCGATAATGAATCCAAGTCCAAATGCCGCGCTGATCAGTCCGAATTGTTTGGCGCGGCGCTCTGGTGGAGTTACATCCGTAACATAAGCAAACGCCGTGGAGATATTGGAAGTAGTAATTCCGGAAATGACTCTGCCCACGAACAGCCAGCCCAGCGTCGGCGCCAACGCCATTAAAATGTAGTCGAAGCCCAGCCCCGCGCAGGAAATCAAAATAATCGGGCGCCGTCCAAAGCGATCCGACCATGCCCCCAAAATCGGAGAAAAAATAAACTGCATGGTGGCCCATGCGAATCCGAAGTATCCAGTGATACTGGCGGCACCCGCAATGTTGCCGCCTTTGAATTGAATGATCAGGTTTGGCAAAACTGGGGCAATGATCCCGAGTGCCAGAAAATCCAGCAAAATCGTTATAAAAATAAAAATAAACGCAGCTTGGCCAAAGCGCCTCGCCGGAACCGGTGACTCCGGACCGGCCGCGACCCCGTTAGCGAGCCCGCCAGACACACTTTCCTGAGTGGATGGAATCGAATCAGCCATTACAAAAATGCTGCGCTAGACTTCCAGAATCACCGGCAAAATCAGCGGGCGCTTGGACGTGTGTTTATTAATGTAACGCTTCAGGTCCACGCGAATTTTTTCCTTAATGACGCCCCAGTCGGATTTTTCTTCCGCGTTGGATTGCTCCACGGTATTAATAATCACTGCGCGGGCGCCGGCAATTAATTCCTGGCCATTGTCGCTCATCAATCCGCGAGTCACGATTTCCGGGTGCGATTCCATTTTTCCAGTGTGCTTATCAATGGCAATGATGGACACCACCACGCCATCCTCGGAAAGATGCTTGCGGTCGCGTATCACCACTTCTTCGATTTCTTCCAGCGAGCCGGAATCCACGCACACGCGTCCGGCTGTCACGGGATCGCGGCGGTGCACGCCATCTTCAGTGAACTCGATGGTCTTGCCATCCTCCAGCAATAAAATTTCGCCGGAGACACAGCCAATCTGGTGCGCCAGAGCCGCGTGCCTGAATAGATGCCGGTATTCGCCGTGCACCGGAATAAAATATTTCGGCTTCACCAGTTGCAGCAAAAGCTTTTGTTCTTCCTGGCTAGCATGCCCGGAAACGTGAATCGTGCCCGCGGAGTTATCGTAATAAACCAGCGCGCGCCTGCGGAACATGTGGTCCAGCATGCGGAAAATTGCTTTTTCGTTGCCCGGAATAATCCGCGCGGAAAGTATCACTGAATCGTTTTCGTCCACCGAAACGAAGCGGTGATTGTCCACCGCGATGCGCGATAGCGAAGACATCGGCTCCGCTTGGCTGCCGCTGGCCAGAATCACGATCTTCTTGGGATCGAAGCCGCGAATATCCTGCGGCCGCACCACCATTCCGTCTGGAATCCGCAGACACTCCAGCGAGTGCGCGATTTCCACGTTGTCGACCATGCTGCGCCCCACGAACGCGATTTTTCGTCCCACGCGCGAGGCGATATCGATAACCTGCTGGATGCGATGGATGGAAGACGCGAAACACGACAAAATCACGCGGCGCGGCGCTGACCGGCAAAGCTCCTCGATGCGCGGCACGATCGCCCGCTCCGACGGCGTAAACCCCGGCCGCTCCACATTGGTGGAATCGCTGAAAAGCGCCAGCACGCCTTCATTTCCATAGCGCGCAAATGCGTGCAGATCAAAGGGCACGCCGCCCACCGGCGTCTGATCAATCTTGAAGTCGCCGGTATGAATGATCACGCCGACCGGTGTGCGTATCGCGAGCGCCACGCAATCAATCGTGCTGTGCGTCACGGAAATAAATTCCACTTCGTATGGCCCGATTTCCACCCTTCGGCCCGGCAACACTTCACGCAGCGTGGTGGATTGCAGCAGCCCCGCTTCTTCCAGGCGTTTTTTTACCAGCGCCAGCGTGAACCGCGTGCCGTACACCGGCACATTCAGATCGCGCAGTATGTATGGCAGCGCGCCGATGTGATCCTCGTGGCCATGCGTCAGCACGATGGCGCGAACGTTCGCCCGGTTCTGCTTTAAATACGTAATGTCGGGGATTACCAGGTCCACGCCCAGGAGTTCCGACTCCGGAAACATCATGCCCGCGTCGATGACGATGATGTCCTCGCCAAACCGCAGGGCCATCATGTTCATTCCGAATTCGCCTAAACCGCCGAGGGGAATTACCGTGAGGGATTGCAAACTTTTATTCAATGAAACGTTAGTCAATGAAGCGTCATCTCCAAAACGCATTGCTGAATAGTATCTTGCTGAATCGTATCATAGAGCAGTCGAGAGGAATGGACCGCCGTGAAGCATAAAACGCTGGATGGACGCGGGTGAGACAGTTATACAGCGTGTGTCCAGGTATTTTCCGACGCCTTATTGCTGTGCGCGCGTGTTTGCGCTTACGGCCGATTACCGGCAATCAGATGCACGATAGAAACGAGAATGAATGCGCCTAAAGTTGCCGCAGCCAGCGAATAAATAAATCCGCCACCCAGAATTCCCAGTTTCACGAATATCCATCCGCCGAGAAGTGAACCCACCAATCCCAGCACAATGTCGGTAATGCAGCCATATCCTTCGCCGCGCGAAATCTTTCCCGCCAGCCACCCGGCGATCAACCCAATGATGATCCAGCCAAGTATGCTGCGCTGGTATTCCACCACTACTACGCGCTCTTCAAAAACTGTAGCCAACACTGTCGCTATCATGTTGCCTCCGCAAACCCTGTCTCTATCGCCGCAATAATGGCGGCTAGTCTATCAAAATCAGGCCCAGCTCCTATAACATTTCGATAGCATTCCCGCACAACTCGCTGATTTTTATCGAATCGCAGCCGAATGCTTTGGACGCCGCCTTTATCCAGGTGCTTGACGAACCGCATTTAAAATTACTGAGATCATAACTCTCCGGCGGGTTGCTGCTGCGTCATGCAATGTATCGTCCCCAGTCCCAACACCAAATCGCGACAAGCAATCCCAACAACCTTCCTGTCAGGAAAAAGTTTCGCGAGCTTATTCAGCGCCACCCGATCGTTTTCATCGTTAAACGTAGGAACCAGCACGAGTCCATTCGCGATGTAAAAATTTGCGTAGCTCGCCGGAAGCCGCTCGCCCTCAAAATAAACTGGTTTAGGCATTGGCAGCGTTTCCACGCGCAACGCGGTCCCGTCCTGGTCCGTCATTTGGTTCAGCCGCGCCAGATTTTCCTGCAAAGGCGCGTAATTTTCGTCGGCCTTATCGGTTTCGACGACGGTTACGACCGTCGTCGGATTTACAAACCGCGTAAGGTCGTCCACATGCCCGTGCGTGTCATCGCCGGCAATTCCGCGATTCAGCCAAAGTACTTTTTTAACGCCCAAATAGTCGCGAAATACTTCCGCGTAATCCTCTCGCGTAAACCTCGGATTGCGTTCCTGCGTTTTGCTGAGCAAACATTCTTCGGTGGTCAGCAGCGTTCCGCGACCATTCACGTCGACGCTTCCACCTTCCAACACCACTCGCCTACCCTTATGAATGGGTTGCCACAGCCGGTGTTTCAGCATGCGATTCGCCTTTTCGACCACCAGCGCATCTTTTTTGTGATTCGGATATTTCGCCCAGCCGTTGAACGAAAAATTATTGTAAGCCACGGCGCCATCCGCATTCCGCACGCAGATCGGTCCAGAATCGCGCATCCACCCACGGTCGGTGGGCACCTGGAAAAACTCTACCGCCCCTAGATATGCTCCTGCCTTTTTCAGTATGGAGCTTACGCGTACTTTTGCCGCCGGATTGTCGACCAGCAAATACACGCGCTCGACTTCTGACAGAAGACGCACAATTTCCGCGAACGCCCATGGAATCGCCGGAAATTTTCCCGGCCAGTCCGTCACTTCATGCGGCCAGCCAAGCCACGTAGCCGCATGCGGCTCCCACTCCGCAGGCATGCGATATCCGAGATCGGCTGGAGGCAAATTTTTAGAAACCACGCGGGGCCGCGGCATTATTCCGCGAGCCAACGGTTGAGGATCGGCTGGTAAGCATCAATGCGCCGGTCGCGTAGAAACGGCCAGTTTCGTCGCGTATCTTCACTCATGGCCGGATCGCACTCGACCACCAGTATTTCTTCGCGATCATTCGACGCTTGCGAAATTACTTTGCCAAAAGGATCGGCCACAAAAGAATTTCCCCAAAACTCCAGCCCCGCGTCGCCCTTCACCAGCCCGCCTTCAAAGCCCACGCGGTTCACTGCCGCGGCGTAAACTCCATTGGCAATCGCGTGGCTACGCTGAATCGTTCTCCAGGCGTCCAGTTGCGCGGGACCGAATTGTTCTTTTTCGTGCGGGTGCCAGCCGATGCTGGTGGGATAGAAAATCACTTGCGCGCCGCTCAAAGCTGTCAATCGCGACCCTTCCGGGTACCACTGATCCCAACAAATCTGCACTCCGATACGCGCATATTTAGTATTGAAATTGGGAAAACCGAGATCGCCAGGAGTGAAGTAAAATTTTTCATAATATAGAGGATCGTCCGGAATGTGCATCTTGCGGTATTTACCAAGAAACGTCCCATCCGCATCCAGCACCGCGCAGGTATTGTGATAAATTCCCGCTGCCCGCCGTTCGAACAGCGAAACCACCAGCGCCGCATTGCATTCTTTGGCGATTTTCCCCAATTTCTCAGTGGTGGCGCCGGGCACCGCTTCCGCCAGATTAAATAACTCCGCATCTTCACTTCGGCAAAAGTACTCGCTGCGAAATAATTCATGCAACGAAATGATTTGCGCTCCACGCGCGGCCGCTTCGCGGATTTTCTCGATCGCATGCGTCAGATTCTCTTCCGCATCCGTCGTGCATTTCATTTGCACCAATCCGATGGTAAATTTATCCGCCATGAAACAATTTTAACATGTTCGTTCAAACTCGCCGGCGTGCTGTTTTGTTCTTCCTTTCTTGGCGAGTTTGTACTATCAATCTGTGCACAGTTCAACACCAATGATGTCGCGCAAAAGTTGTGCGCACTTCGCGGCGACTGTCGTAGCATTTGATATCCAGGAGATGCAATGGCGAAGCAGTCCAAAAAATCAGTAACTGGCCGCGTGCTTCACGATCCCGTCAGCGATAAGTTGCGGCCGATTTTCCCGTTGGATCTTTCGAAATGCCGCACAATCGATGAATTGGTGCGCGCCATGGGCGACACCGCTTTCACCGGCCGCCAGATTGGCGACGCCGCTGACGTTTTGGAAGCCATGGCGCGCGATAAAGACTGCTTTGTGGCCATGACTCTTTCCGGCGCTCTCACGGTCGGAAAAATGGGATTAATTTTCTGCGACCTCATCGAGTCCGGAATCGTGAAGGCGGTCATTTCCACCGGCGCATTGATGGCCCACGGCCTCGTCGAGGCTACCGGGCGCTCCCATTTTCGCTACGACGACAAGAAGATGGACGACAGCGAACTTTTTCAAGCCGGCTACAACCGCGTTTACGATTCGCTCGAGCCCGAATCGAATCTTGATCACGTCGAAAAAGTGATGGAGCGGGTGCTGAACAGTTGGGACGCGGAAGAAACGGTTTGCAGCTGGAAAGTGCATCAACGCATCGGCGAATACTTGCATAAAACGATGCCCGGGCGGGGAATTCTAAAGTCCGCGTACGAGAAAAATGTCCCTGTTTTTGTCCCGGCCTTTTCGGATTCTGAGCTGGGCATCGATTTTGCGCTTCACAAAATTCTCCGTCTTCGGGATAGGCGGCCATTGCTGCGCTTCGATCCATTCGAGGATTTTGAGAAATTTGCCAACACTATGCTCGCTACCAAACGCATGGGCATTTTTACCGTTGGCGGTGGAGTTCCTCGGAACTGGGCGCAGCAATTCGGAGTTTACGCGGAACTTCTTGCGCGTCGCGGCTACAAACAAATTCCGCTGAAGCGCTACAACTACGGCGTGCGCATTTGTCCGGAACCCGTGCATTGGGGCGGCCTGAGCGGAAGCACCTACTCGGAAGCGGTGTCCTGGGGAAAATTTGTTCCCCGCGAGGAAGGCGGCATGCTAGCGGAAGTTTATGACGACGCCACCGTGGCTTTGCCTCTGATTGTTGGAGCGGTGCTGGATCGGATCGGCTATTTCAAAGGCAAATAATAAAAAAACGCGGCGTCGAGAACTATTTCAGGTAGAAGATGAAGGGAAGGGAGTTCGCGACGACATTCTTAGAATCGCGTGTGGTTGGTGATTATTTAGTCGTCTTCCCCAATTAAAATAGCGGCGCCCAGCACGGTAGTCCACAATCCGCGCTTGTCGCCAACTGCCGACTGCGTGACGTTCATGGTGCGTACTATTTTATTTGAAATTCGATAAACTTCTTTTTTCTCGTCCCAGGACAAATCCGGGTCGAATTCCACGTTCAGCGTGGTCGCGAGCATTTCCGCCGCCAACTCTTCCGCATATTCGCCCGCGACTTCTTCCGTTTCGCCAAAAGAATGATGCTCCGACAAATATCCGTACATCGATTTATCGCTCGGCAACGCCAAACCAATGCTCGCGGCAATCAAGCGATGCGCTTCCTTGGTGGAATTCTCGCTGATGACCGTGAACGCCACTTGTCCCGGCCGGATGTGCTTCAATCCTTCGCTGCGCGAGATTAATTTGCAGTTGGGAGGAAAAATCGAGGAAACCCGCACGATGTTACATGCCGCAATTCCTGCGTTTCGCAAGGCCAACTCAAAGCTGGAAAGCCTTTCGCGATGTTTTCCGACGCCTTTTGTGAGGAAAATCTTTTTAGCGACAAACGCCATGCACCGGGTGGCCGTGCCTCCGTGAGTTAATTAACAGAAAAAATCTTCCGCTGTGGAAAAGTAACAAGAAGGTATTACACTGTCAACGCAATTCCAGAACCTATAGCGCGTCTGTGGCCAATAAAAACATAATTTAACCGTGCGCTACTCCGTTGTTCCCGCGACGTGCCGCAAAAGTTTGCCCAGCGGTTTGCAAAGCGCCAAAATCTGCCCTAAATCCGTAGGCGTAAAATCCGAACCGGCCGTAGCGAGGCTGGTGCCCTTGCGGCTCACTTGAATAATTCCCACGACTCTTCCATCCGACAAAATCGGTGCGCTGATAATTTTCTGAATGGCTTCCGCGCTCGCGTTTCCCACCTTTATGCCTTCAAAAACACTGGCGTGCCGCACCGCAGCAAATTTATTGTTAATTTCCGGCCGGCTTTCCCTGGCCGTGCGAGCCGCCAACGCCGAATTGCTCGATAACGGTATGTATCCGACCTGATGCAGCGCCTCTGGCGCCAAAAAATAAAGATGTTTCCACCGCGTGGATAAGCCCATTATGGCCACTTCGTCGGGTTTCACGCCCAACGATTTTGCGATGCGATCGGCCACGGATTGAAGAGAAAGTTTTTTATCTGCGTCACCATCAGCGCCTAGGGCGCTGGCCAGCCGTTCCAATTCGGTAACCAAACTGAAGCTTGGATTCATGAAGTGAGGGCCAAAAGTGCGTACCCGAATACAACACTGCGCGTTTCCCCGTCAACTTAATTGTACTAGCGAGTAATCCTGCAGAACGAAAATAAATCTCTTACACTTTCGCATTACATACTGTATTGCTTTACACGCTAACTTTCTTTTTTGCCCGCCAAACTTGCAACGCTTTCCTCAACTCCCTATACTGAATTTGCCGCGATTCTTCAGCGTCCTTGCTCTCTTGATTTTGCGCAAGGGATTTTCGCGGCGGAGAGGACATGTCCG
>JAUTXJ010000038.1 GCA_030838075.1 Acidobacteriaceae bacterium | reverse complement strand
GGCAAGTAGGAATCAAGCGATCCGTCTCCCGTCCCGAAGACATCGCCCTCGGGGGAATTTTTATCCATACCCCTGATCCGCCCCCGGAACGTAGCCTCGTTAAACTAATTCTCTCCACCGGAAACGTCGAAGTGCGCGCGCGAGGTGTCGTCCGCCGCGTCGCCCCGCGTCAAGGAATGGGCATCGAGTTTACATCCATGAACCAAGATGACCGCGGCCGCCTCAATGGTTTGCTGCGTCCGCTCCTCGAGCGCCAACGCGAACGCCCCGTTTAGTCTTCGCAAAACTTTCCCGAGCAAAAACTGTATTCGACTTCAGCGATGCAGCGCCTCTGCAAATTCCACAACCGTCGCATCGCCGCCGCTCCACTGCACCTTCGCAGCTATCCCTCGATGTTCCTTGCTCAAATAACCCATCCCCAAAACCCCAGGCGGATACCACGAGCGCGCCGCCCGCGTAACATACCCAACCGCTTTCCCCTCTACAGTAAGCTCTGCCCCATTTTCCGGCACGCCGTCACCAGCGAACAATAATTCCACTCGCCGCCGGTTCACCTGCCCGCGGGAGCGCACCCGCTCCACAATTTCCTGTCCGGTGTAGCAACCCTTGGTGTAGCTGATATGGCTCGACTCCAATCCCGCTTCATGCGGAATTTGCTTGTCGCCAAAGTCATATCCAAACCACGGCACTCCCTGCGCCAGCCGTTGCGCGCTCAGCGCCGTATATCCCATCGGCCCGCCGCCGTGTTTCCGCGTTGCTCGCAGCAAAACATCCCAGAGCGATTCCAACATGTCGCGCGCAACAATAAATTCCGCGCCGGCAAAACGCCTCACCACTCGGCAGGGAATTGCCGCATCAGAATTTTCGGAAGCTGATTCGCCCGCCGCCGCCCCTTTGCTCGCCCGCGAACTCACCTTCACGTCCGCATATCCAAGTTCCGCCAAAGAATTTAAATCCACGCCGGTAAGTTCCTTTACGACTTCCGCCGCCCGCGGCCCTTCCACCGCCAGCGTCCCAAATTTCTCCGAATCATCGCTGAACGTAACATCATCCATGATGATGTACTTCTCCAAAACCTCCGCCAGCCGCTGGCGAATCATCAAATAAGAAACACAGAAAATATTCTCCCCGTCAGCAAACGTTTCAATCTCCGCCAATATCCGTCCCTGCGCATTCAGCAAAAGAGACACAACGCCCTGCCCATTCGCGAGGTCCTTAATATTGTTAGTGAGAATCGCGTTCAAATACCTCACCCGATCAGGCCCGGAAAACGTAAAGTACGCCCGGTAATTCTCATCGATCAGCGCCACACTCTCATTCGCAAACCGCTGCTCCTCCCGCGCATCGCCAAAATCATCCGGCAGCGCGCAGCCAAACCACGCCCCCATCGTCGCGCCCGCACGCCGATGCAATCCCGCCAATGGCGTTTCGATTGTTGCTTCAGTTTTCTGCATCGCCAATTCCTTACTCAAGCTTCACAGCCTCACCCACAGTTTAGCAAACCACGGCTTGATAGCCTGGAGGGCGCGAAAACGCAAACTTCTCAAATGCTATACTCGATTAGTTGAGAAAAATCAGATGACCGAATCACAACCCGCCAAAGCCAAACAAATCGCCACGCGTGAACTGATCCACCTCACCATTCCCGTAGGCATGCTGCAATGCAACTGCACCATCATCGGCGACCCCCTCACCCGCGAAGCCCTGGTCATCGATCCCGGCGATGAAGTAACCCGCATCACAGATTTACTCGCCCGCCACAAGCTCACCGTGAAAGCCATCGTCAGCACTCACGCGCACATAGATCACGTCGGCGGCCTCAGCAAATTGCATCAAATCACCGGCGCCCCGGTCCTCATGCACCAGGAAGATTTGCCACTCTATCAAGCCATGGAAATGCAAGCCTCGTTCCTCGGCGTGCCCGCTCCCGAAATCACCAGCATCGACAACTTGCTGAAAGAAGGCGACACCCTCCGCTGGGGCGACTGCCAGGCTCGCATCATCCACACCCCCGGCCACACCCCAGGCAGCGTCTGCCTTTATGTCCCGCAAGAGGCAGGCGCCCTCACACTAATCGCGCCGCAACTCATCGCCGGCGACACTCTTTTCGCCGGCAGCATCGGTCGCACAGATTTATGGGGCGGCTCCATGCCCCAAATCATGGACTCCCTCCGAAGCAAGCTCCTGCAACTCCCCGACACCACCATCGTCTACCCCGGCCACGGCCCCGCCACCACCATAGCCAAAGAACGCCACACCAATCCCTTCCTCATCGCTTAAAGCTATTCCTCTTGGAATGATTGCGTTTTGTTGGCAGTGCGTCGATTTTCGATTACTGCTTTAATCTGTATTCCAATTCTTCCCCGTGCCTACCGTCGGCCGGTTATTGTTGGAAACCGATCCTGTGCAGTATGTCGGTGAAACGGGGATCTGAATGCAGGCCGTCGTAGATGTGATCAGCGTTCAGCCAGATCAACTTCGGGGAGCGTTCGTTGATTGCTCTTCTGAGATTTGCGACGGCTGCGTCTTTATCGCTTAGCCCAACATTGATCATAGCCATTAAAGTTTGATCCACAAATTGCCGTTGTGAACGCGCTTCTAGTTCGCGCAGTGTTCTTCGCGCAGCAGATGTGTCGCCCGTCCGGGCATCGGCACGAGCGAGCATAGCAAGCAAGAAAGAATCGTCGGGGTTCTCCGCCAGCGCGGCGCGATATTCTTCCCGGGCTTTGGCGAAATCTTGTTGTTGCTCATAAGCAAATCCTAGTCCGCTGTGCGCCATCGAAAAGTTCGACTCGATCTCCAACGTTTTGCGGAACTGCAGGATAGCGTCGCTTGGTCGGCGCGCAAAGGAATAGGCATATCCCAAATCGACCCCACTGATAAGGCTTAGAGGATCGAGTTGCAAACCTTCCTTCATAACAGCGATACTGCTCGGCAAGTCTCCGCTAATTTCGAAGCAATATGCTTCCAGGTTGTAAATGCGAGTGAAGTTTGGATTCAACTCCTTGGCTCGCACTAATTCTTTCCGCACCGCCGGCAAATCCCAATCGAAGAATAGATGAATGGCAGCCAAGGCAACATGGGCTTCGACAAGCGAATCGTCGAGATTTAGCGCTTTCGCCACAGCTTCTTTAGCCTTCGGAAACTCTTCCGTTGGCCTGCCAAATAGATTGGCAAAAACGATGTGTGCGTCGGCCAGTCCCGCGTACGCGGGCGCATAATTGGGATCGTTCTGGATGGAGAGCTGGAAGTACTCCATGGATTTCAGCACGCCCTCGCGCGTGAATTTATTCCAGAAATAGCGGCCTTCTAGATAAGCATCCAGCGCCTGGGGATTAACCGCACGGGCCGAATGAAGATGAGACTGCTCTTGCGGTGTGATTCGTACTCGAATCTCATTGGCGATAGCCTGTGCGACTTGGGACTGCATGGTGAAAATATCGCGAATGTCTCCGTCAAACGTTCTCGCCCAAATCTGAGTGTCAGTGGACGCACGAATCACCTGCGCCCTGATGCGAACTTGATTCCCGGATCGTTCTA
>JAUTXJ010000427.1 GCA_030838075.1 Acidobacteriaceae bacterium | reverse complement strand
TCTACGCTTCAAGCGATACCTCGCGATATCGCCTGCAAGACTCGAGGCCAGGATGGATTCGCTTTCTCCTTTCCTGTAGGGCTCTTTCATCCCCTACAACATGCCGGTTTATCCCGGCGCTCTCCGGCTTGCCAATCATCCGCCCAGAATGTCGTATTTTGGCTCCCACAACGTCCTGGGTGTGAACTACGGGCTGACGTAGTGTCCGCGTATTGACGGATTTTGTTCCTTCGGCCTTCGCTTGTGTGCAGAAAAAGCACGACTTAAGACATGTTGAAGCGCTACACGGTCTTTGGAATAGAACATGCACTACCCGCGAATGGAGGTATAAATATGCCCGTAACAACAAGAAACACGACAGAAGCAATCTCGATCTCAGGGATAACCATTCCCGACAGCAAACTTGCGCGCGAAGCAACCGAGCTGGTGCGTTACACCGAGTCTCCTTTGCTGTTTAACCACTCGACTCGTGTGTATTACTTTGCCTCGCTTGCAGGCAAGAGGCGCGGGCTGCATTTCGACGCCGAGCTGCTCTACATCGCGGCAATGTTTCACGACATGGGACTGACTCTGATGTTTAGCAGTGCATCGGACCGCTTCGAAGTGGATGGTGCCAACGCTGCGCGAGCGTTCCTCCTCCAGCACAATATTTCACAGCAGGACATGGATACTGTCTGGACAGCGATCGCACTGCACACCACGCCAGGAATTCCTCAATACATGCATCCGGTAGTTGCGCTGTTGACCAACGGGGTTGAGATGGATGTTCTCGGAATCGCCTACTCGGAATTCTCCGAAGCTGATCGCGAAGCAATTGTCGCCGCGTATCCCCGCACGGAGCGCTTTAAAGAAGACATCATCCAGGCCTTTTACGATGGCATCAAGCGCAAGCCGCAAACAACATTCGGCAATGTGAAGGCAGATGTGCTGGCGGATAAGGATCCAAGATTCAAGCCCCTGAACTTCTGCTGTGTCATCCGCGGTTCGCAGTGGAAAGGGTGAGACACTTCAATGCCACTTCTCAGAATCGATCTAATTGAGGGCCGCAGCGAGGATGAGCTGAAAAAATTGCTCGATGCAATCCACAGCGCGATGCTTGCCGCGTTCAAAGTGCCCAAACGCGACCGCTATCAGATTGTGCATGAACACCCTACGGCAGAAATGAAAGTCGAGGACACCGGACTAGGCATACCGCGTACCGATGGAGTCGTCATGGTGCAAGTAACGACCCGTCCGCGAACTCGCCTTGAAAAACAAGCTTTCTACGAGTTGCTCTGCCAGGAACTAGATCGCTGCTGTGGGGTCAAGCCCTCAGATGTCTTTGTTTCAATAACGCAGAATGCTGACGAAGACTGGTCTTTCGGATACGGCCGAGCCCAGTTCCTCACCGGCGAACTTTGACCGTGAAGGTGACTGTGAAATTAACATGCACTCTCTTCCTTATTTTGACGAAACGGTCTCAATATGAGCGTTCAGAACTATAAGAATGTAGTCATTGGAAGCGGCGAAGGCGGAAAATACCTTGCCTGGCATTTGGCCCAATCCGGACAACCAACGGTAGTCCTCGAGAGGCGCTGGGTTGGAGGTTCCTGTCCGAATGTGAATTGTCTTCCCAGCAAGAACGAAATCTGGAGCGCTAAAGTTGCCGATCTCATGCATCACGCAACCAGATTTGGAATTACACCCAGCAGCTCTTCATCTGACATGGCGGCGGTTCGAAAACGAAAGCGCGAGATGGTCGAGGGCCTGATCGCCGTGCACTTAGATCGCTACAAGGCAAGCGGTGCCGAACTCGTCATGGGCGAAGCGAAGTTTATAGGTCCTAAGACGATAGACGTACGACTGAATGACGGTGGCACCCGAACAATAACCGGCGAACGAATATTCCTGAACCTTGGAACCCACGCATCAATTCCATCGGTGCCCGGGTTGGCAGAGTCACAGCCGCTAACGAATATCGAGCTTCTCGAACTAGATCGTCTACCCGAACACCTCATCGTGATCGGAGGTGGTTACGTCGGCCTCGAATTCGCTCAGGCCTATCGTCGTTTTGGAAGTCGGGTGACGATTCTTGAGCAGGGCCCGCGGCTTCTTGCTAATCAGGACCCCGACGTTGCAGCCGCCCTACTCCAGATATTCGCGAGCGAGGGAATTGACGTCATCGCGCCTGTCGAGATTCTCAGCGTGCATGGTCGCTCCGGTACCGATGTCACTCTCACCGTGCAAACGTCATCCGGCGAAAAGACAATTGCAGGCAGCGACATCCTCGTTGCCACCGGACGCGCCCCCAACACCGCTGGAATTGGGCTGGAAGTCGCTGGCGTCGAATTGGATCAAAGAGGCTACGTGAAGGTGAACGACCGGCTCCAGACCACCGCTCCCAATATTTGGGCCATTGGTGAATGCGCCGGAAGTCCGCAATTCACTCATATCTCTCTCGACGATTTTCGAGTTATACGCGACAACCTTGCCGGCATTAATCGCACCACCCGGGGCCGCATGATCCCGTCATGTTTGTTCACCGATCCCCAAGTCGCACATGTTGGCCGCAGTGAAACCGAAGCGGCTCGGCAAGGCATTGCCGTTCGGGTCATCAAATTACCCATGGCCGCAGTCCTGAGAACGCGAACGATCGACGAAACCCGCGGATTCATGAAAGCGCTCATCGAAGCGGACGGCGATCGCATTCTGGGCTTTACGATGGTCGGGCCCGAGGCCGGTGAAGTGATGGCCGTCGTACAGATGGCAATGCTTGCTGGACTTCCCTACTCGGCATTGCGCGATGCCATTCTCACTCACCCAACCATGGCTGAAGGACTCAATTCGCTTTTTTCCAACGTCAAGCCTGCGAACGCCGGTGCCGCGAGTTCGGCCCGCGCGGGCTGACCGCCATTAGCAAGGGCGACACAACAGCCTCCATATCGAACCTTCATCAGAAAATCCCTCCGGACTGGACCGACCAACTGTGACAGCTCCCTTTGTCATTTGGACCTGCCCAAAGGTCAGTTGTTTTCTACTCTGCAACCACCCTTAAGTCGGAGCGTGATCCAGGTGCACCGCTAAAGCAAAGCGCCGAGTCCAGTTCACCTGGCCTCGGCGCTTTTTTATTTCCTTTGTTTTCCCGCTTAGCTGAATTATCGACCCAATGCAGCAGCTTTCGCGCTGTCGGCGTGCACCACCGGCACATCCACTAGATGTTCTGCGAGAAACCACACTTGCAGTTCGTTCGAGCGGATCACATTGCTGACTAGCAGGTCGTTTGTCCCATCATCTCCAGCTTCAGCCGCTCGTCCGGCCATCGTGCGGGCCTCTTTAAGTATCATTTCGTGGGCCTCGAGCAGACGAGATAATTGCACCGGCACTTCTTCCCGCCCGCGTGGCGGACGCGGAATGATGGTCGTTTCCGCGATGTCCGCGGCCATTGCCAGGCTGATCGCGCCCAGCACTTGAATTCGCTCAGCGATCATGTCCACCAACTCGTCCTGCTCCTCATGATGCTTATCAAAGAGCAGGTGCAGCTGGTAAAAAGTATGTCCCGCAACCTGCCAATGGTGCTTCTTGTAGAGGTCGCGAAGCGTCATGGTATCCGCCAGAACCTGATTCAAATTCTCGGCGCTGGCCGCACACAACTTTTCATCCAACGCAATCGGCAACTTCGCGATTTTTCCGTAAGGCTGAATTTCCCGAGCATTCTGATGCAAAATCGGCCTTGCCCGTTCTGTTCCACTCTCGATCTGACTGTAACTCGCACTGCGTTTGTCGGCTTTAGTAGCCATATTTGTGACCTCCAAAATTTGGATTGCCCCTCACTCTCTATAGTCGTCCCAGCGACAGACGACGGACTCTACCGTCCTCAGGTACACCCGTGAAATTGATTAGAATCCTCTTGCTCCTTAACGTCAAGTTACCCGATTTATCGGGTCTTACCCACCGGTGAACTGTTTTCGTAAACTCTATTCATGACGTTCACTAAACGACTTCGCGAGCGAATCCGTCGCGGAGAAATCACTTGCAGCGTCCGAATCTGGACGCGCCCTCGCGTCAAAGCAGGCGCGCGCTACCATATGGAGGAAGGCGAAATTCAGGTCGATTCAATTGAACCGATAGGGTTCCCAGACATTACTCCTGAACTGGCGCGCGAGTCCGGATTCCTCGGCGTTTTGGACCTGCTCAAAGTCGCGAAACACGGTCGCGGCGAGAATATTTACTTAATCCGCTTCCACTACGTGCGCCCGCGCACCAAGCGGAATAAGCCAGCGTAAGCCAAAAGCACATGTCTAACGCACAACTTACCGGGACTTTATGGAGCCGTATTTGTTCGCTTGACAGAAGACACGCGTGGAGGTACACCGAAAAATAGAGGTGGCAATCATGAAAATCGTAGTGATCGGCGGCAGTGGACTGATCGGGTCAAAGCTCGTTACCAAGTTGCGCGAGCACGGGCACGAAGCAGTTGCCGGATCTCCCAATTCCGGCGTCAACACACTCACGGGCGAGGGACTGGCTGAAGCGCTGAAGGGTGCGTCGGTGGTCGTTGACGTATCGAACTCTCCCTCGTGGGAAGACTCGGCTGTGATGAAGTTCTTCGAGACATCAACCCGTAACCTCCTCGCCTATGAAGCGGCCGCGGGCG